>JAFLBZ010000014.1 GCA_017303715.1 Rhodothermia bacterium
AAGACCGCAAGCAGCATGGACATGAGGCGGCGTGATGCAAAATGGTATCATCCGGCGTGTCAACCATCTTGAGCGTCCTGCCTTTGTGACCGAACTGCCCCCCACTCTTCTTGGCCGGACTTTTGGGGAGACCCGCTTTTTTCGACAGGCCATCCGACGAGGGAGGCTTATGGCTGTTCTTACTGTTCAGGTTCAGGCGCGAACGAAGGTCATCAACCTCAGACCGGAGGGTGGCGTTCTCGATTTCCAATAACTCAACCCTAGCAAGCAGTAGCCTGACCAGATCCTTCAGTACCGGTATGTCGTTTGATAATTCCATCATGAACCGAATTCAATCACGAAAACAAATTTACATCAAATTGGGTTGCCTGCCTAAGTTTTTACGTCAAAATACAAAAAGGGATGTGCCATCTCGTTAGCACATCCCTTGGAGGAGGACGTAAAATCGCCCTATGGAGGAGTTATAATCCCTTTTTTTTAGACCTGAAACCAGTGCTTTGTGTGTTAATGGCCTCTTCAACCAAATCATTAAAGTTGCCTTTTGCGCGGATCATCACCAAGTCTTCGTCATCAGCAACCACGACGTACAAATCCCTCACGTTGCCATATTTTTCTTTGTACAACATCCAAACATTGCTACCTTCATCACGGACGCTAAGGGCTGTTTGCCACCCGTGATCTTGAAGGTTGCGCAGGGCTGTGGGCATACGGAGGTTTTCATTTTGGGACTGTCCCCTGAACTCATAAACGCGCACGTAAGCACGGTGAAAATGGCGCATAATCCTGCTGGCGTCCCATGCGTCGTCATCGTCGGTCAAGGAAATAATCCAACGCGCTAAGCCAATAAGGGCTGGGCCTGCGTGTACACCCACAATTTTTTGATAATGCCCGCCTTCTTGTTGTCGTTCTAAATCCCATCGGACTTGTTGCATGTGGGAAGCGCCTAAGCAACTTGAAAGTACGGGAGATAAAACAAATAAAAATAATACTTTATGTCTCATGGTCTAAAGGCATTATTTAATGGTTAATGTCAAGAGTGGTGTTTTTTTGATCGTAGGAAACGCGAACTTTTACATTTCCGTTTACCCATTCTTGCATATGGATATTGGGTTGCGCCTTTAAGCGAACAACAGGCAAAGCCATATCCGAGAAGAAGTCTGAGACTTGGTAAATATGGCCCCAAGTGGGCGTACTGACTTGGGCAATGTCCGAAAATGAAGTTCCGGCCAAGTTCAGTAATTGGTCAAATCCTTGTTCCAAATTCAGCGCCATTCCGGCAAAGCGTAAGGCTTTTTGTACGGCGGGGTGTTCCCAATCTTGGCCGTTGAAATTCATGTTTTGACCACCGCTGCTTTTGGGCTTTGTGGTGCGGTCTGCATCCCGTTTGGCTTTGATACAGGCTTTGTAGCCGGGTTTTCCGGGGGGCGGACATTCGAGGTTGGTTGGCGCGGCAGGGCTGCGTGGCGCTACCGGCATGGGCACACAGTCGTCTTCGTCCTCAGCACATTTTACTTTGAACTTCAACGATTTCGGCATTTCCACACAATTCTCGTCGCCCTCGTCACATTTTTCTTTAAACTTAGGTACTTTAGGCATTTCTACACAATTTTCATCGCCCTCGTCACAACGTTCTTTAAATTCAGGTGGTTGCGGCGGTTCTATGCAGTCTTCGTCATCATCTGAACATTCGTTACGGACGTAAGGCGCATTGTTACGTGTATTCCGATGGCCCGAAGAGAAATACTCCATCCCATTAATGTTTAGGTTGCCAGTTAAGCGTTCGATTTTATCGGGATCCACTTTGCCGTCAATATTAACAAACATGGCCATAGGTTCATCATCGTCCATATCCAAGACCATGACCAACATGCCCACAACATCTTCTTGACGCCCTTCTTTAACCATCACATAAACATTGCTTTCTTTGTCTCGCACGCGGGTAATCACGTCCCAGCCATCACTTTTCAGGTTTCGGGAAATCGTTGCCATTTTCCGTCCGACGTCCTCCATCGAACGGCCATTGACCGGATATCCACGGACATAAATGCCTTTGATGTCCCGCATCATGGCGGCGGCTTCGGGGTCTTCGGCCTCGGCGGCACGCGCACCCATGCGCAATAAAGCACCTTTGAGGGTCACTTCAATCTTGGGCTCTTCGTCAAAAAAGCGGTCTAAGGCATCGAAATTAATGGGCTGCGCCGCTACAAAAGCCCCTAAGAGGCTTGGAACCAGCCAAACAGCCATGAAAACAAAGAGGTTTTTAAAGGTTTTCATTTGGATTAAACAGTTTATGGAACGCTATGAAAAGGAGTGGCGACGCAATGGCGTGCCGAAAACGGTTGGGTCACAAGCAGCGGGTACCACGCTTCTTGTAGGTTTATTTGTTAAGCACACCGAAGGGCGCCACCGCTGCTAAACGAACGGGTTCTACTACATGATCTTCGATGTATTGTGCTTGGATGGATTCGGATTTTTGAGCGACATTTCCGAGAAAAGACATCACCCATTGGGCTTGATCTTTGGCAAGGGCAATATCTTCTTGGGAAAATTCTTCTTCGTAGTCACTTGTTTTTACAGGCTTTTTAGGAGTAATTGTTTTCCGAGAAACATGCCGAGCTGGCCTTGCCTCGCGTAACGTTGTGGTGGATGATCTTGCGGGCGCTTCAGCTGTTTTTTGGGTGAAGCCAGAAGATGCCGGTGCATTTTTGGGGTTTTGGATTGGATTGATAAGGGTCAAATCCTTTGCTTTGTCGGTAGTGGCGGGTGTTCTTCGCTCCAAATTTCGAGAAAACGTAGGTGAAATGGGTTCCTCCATATGGTTTTTGACCAATAAGATCCCCGTTACCAATAGTGCAAGGGCGGCAAAGGTCACCGCCGGACGCCACGAAGGGGTAAACAAGTGCTGCCAAAACAACCTAAACCGACTTCCATAGTAGGTCTTGAGTTCTTGATCTACCACCTTCATGACCTTTTCGGTTACATGCGCTGGGCATTTAACTTCGGGCAAAGTATTAAAGGCCATGCGTAAATCTTGCATGAGCAACAATTCCTCGCGAAGTTCGACCGAGTTCGATAACAATTGCTCAAAGCGGGTGCGTTCGACTTCGTCCATCGAATGAGCCAAATAAGCATCCATTAGTTCCAATTGTTCAAGTTCTAACGATTTCATGTTGCAATTGGGTGGTTAGGTGTTCACGGAGCATTTTTCTTGCACGATGTAAATACACTTTCACGGTGTTAAGCGGCAGATCCAAAGACTCTGCAATTTGCTCATAAGCCATGTCTTGAATTTCGCGGCAGACCACAATTGACCGATACGGTTCCCCTATTTTTTGTAGAGCCACCTCGATGCGTTGCCGGATTTGTTTGGCCTCCAGCAATTTGTCGGGCGCGGGCACATCATCTGCAACGAGCAAATGGGCCACATGTTCGGTATCTGTTGTTACTGCGGCTTGATACGTTTGCCGTTTCCGCAAGGCGTCCATGCAAGCATTTTTTGTCACGCGGGTAAGCCATGCAGGCAAGACCGTTTCTTCCAGATCTAAGCCGTGATGCCACAACTTTAGCAAGACTTCTTGTGTCACATCCTCGGCATCTTCTGCATTTCCCAAATAATAACGAGCAAAGGAAAACACGCGATTTTTGTGTTGCTCAACCAACTTCTGGAATTTTTGCCGTTGTTTTAGCATGGGGTTCAGGGTGCAATTTGCGGAAGTAACGGCTTGTGTTCCCAAAAGGTTACAAGGCATTAAGGTTCACCGTATCTTATTATTGACAAAGGGCTTTTTACGTTGTAAATATCGTTGTATCCAGTATATAGACACCTTGCCCTAAATCATTAATGATCTTATCTTTGGAGAATGAAAATGCGTAAATTAGTGTTCTTGTTTGTTGTTATGGCATCTCTACCGGGGTGTTATCTCTTTAAAAAACAAACAACTTATTATGGGATCTCTACCGATGCAAAAAATATTGTATTTGTGATGGACATCTCTGGCAGCATGGAAGGTAAAAACGAAGGCGGCCTTTCGGGGCGTGCAACAGCCGCCGCCGCAAATGCGGGCGCAAATGTTGTGGAAAGAACCGTTGGCGGAAGGTTAGGAAATCTTGCTGGAAGCCAAATCCGGAAACAAACCACCAAATTAGGCTCTGCCAAAAGGGAACTCATCCCAACGATCAAAGGATTGACCGAATCCACGCAATTCTCGGTGCTAATTTTTGAAGATAAAGTCAAATCTTGGCGCACAGCTCCAGTAACAGCCTCCGCTACGAACAAAAATTTGGCGGCTGTTTATATTGACGCCGTACAATCCGGTGGCGGAACTTCCGCAAAAGCAGCCTTAGAGCAAGCATTCCGCATTGGGGGAATAGATGCCATTTTCTTTGTGACCGATGGCCAACCAACGGATGCAAGTGCGCAAGAAATCTTAAACTTGGTGGCCTCGAAAAACCGTTCTAAAAAAATTGTGATCAACTGTATTGGGATCGGAGACGACCAAGATGAGCAGTTCTTGCGCCAACTTGCGGCGGCTAATAATGGGCAGTACTTCAAAAAGTAAACAAATTGCACGTATTAAACACCTAAATAAATGGGGTATATCATTCGATGTACTCCATATATTTTTTATAAAAAGACCAATACTCCTAATTATTTATAGATATTCAAGTATTCCCCGAAAATCTATTGATAATTCAAAGGTTTTTCTTTGGAAGATGGGCGTTTCTGGTTGATTATACTTGATCTACAATCCCTGCAAACGTTTTTTCAACTGATGGGTCTATACCCTTAACATTCGACAAAACCCTTTTAACAACGTGGATAATTTAGGTTATAACACTGGGTATATCGAGGAACTATATAGCCAGTACCTCCAGAACCCGCAGTCCGTAAGTGGCGTTTGGCAGGAGTTCTTTAAAGACTACCGTCCAGAAGCTACCACACAGGCAAGCGCACAATCACGTGCCGCATATGAAACGGCTGTTGCTACACAAGAGCAAAAGGTTGTTACGCAAGACGAGAAGAAAGGCATAGCCCCACCACCGACGCCTCCAGCATCCAAACAAACAGGGCGAGCGATCAGTTATCCGCCGCTACCGCCAGCGAGTGAGACGGTCTGGCTCAAAGGCGCACCTGCACGCTTGGCAACCAATATGGAGGACAGCCTTTCGGTACCAACGGCAACCTCTTTTTATACGGTTCCTGTAAAATTGATGGCAGAGAATCGTCGGTTGATCAACGAGTTCCAGCGAACACGCGGTGGGGCGAAAGTCTCTTTTACCCACCTCATTGCATACGCAATGGTTCAAGCGCTTAAGAAGTATCCCAATTTATACACCGCTTACCGCTTTGAAGGCGAAAAACCTTGGCATGTTAAGCCCGGGGGCATTAACCTTGGGATTGCGGTGAGTACCACAAACAAGGACGGTAGTTCGGCTTTGGTGGTTCCGAACATCAAAAATGCAAACGAAAAGAATTTTGCCGCCTTTGTAGGCGCCTTTGATGACCTGACTAAGCGAGCACGCCAGGGAAAGTTGACGCCCGAAGATTTTGCAGGGACGACGGCCTCACTCACCAATCCGGGGATGATCGGCACGTTTGCTTCTGTACCCCGATTAATGGTTGGGCAAGGATTGATTTTGGCTACTGGAGCCATCACTTATCCACCGGAATACCTTGCGCTTCCGCCAGATGAGCTAAGTAGAATGGGGATTTCTCAGGTAATGGGGCTTACTTCCACGTATGACCATCGCATTATCCAAGGAGCCGAAAGTGGTGCCTTTCTGGCGTACATCGCCAAGTTGCTCCTTGGGGATGAAAAGTTTTACCACCAAGTTTTCCGCGACTTAGGGCTGGCGCAATTACCGTTCTCATTGGCGACTGACTCAACCTCTGGCGTTGGACGCGGAACCTATCATTCCGAGCAAGAGCTTATTAGAAAGCAAGGGCGCGTTATTCAAATGATCCGGGCTTATCGTTGGCGTGGACACCGCTTGGCGGATGTAAATCCGCTGTGGTATGATCCGCAGTACATTCCGGATTTGGATCAAGCAGAATATGGGCTTTCGATCTGGGATTTAGACCGCTCTTTCTTCTCCGACGGGCTTGGGGGGAAAGACGAGATGACGCTAAGGGAGATTTTGGACACCCTTTGGGAAACCTACACCCGTAAAGTGGGCGTAGAGTTCATGCACATTGCAGACCCCATCGAGAAAAAGTGGCTCCAAGACCGAATAGAGTCGCACCGAATGCAAGATCCACTTAGCAATGCCCAAAAAGTCCGAATATTGGATCGTTTAAATGCGGCAGAAGCATTAGAGAATTTTATCCATACCAAATACATCGGCCATAAACGGTTTTCTCTGGAAGGTGGCGAAACCATGATTCCCATCTTAGACCGTATTCTATGTGATGCAGCCGATCAAGAAGTGAAGGAAGTGGTGATTGGTATGCCGCACCGTGGGCGCTTGAATGTGCTGACGAATATTCTAAACAAGCCTTATGAGCGCCTCTTCCGCGAGTTTTCCGGAACCATTGATCCAAATACCATGCACGGATCGGGCGACGTAAAATACCACTTAGGGACTTCCGGAACCTTTGTCGCACCATCTGGATCGGAGGTGAATGTGCGCTTGTGTGCCAACCCAAGCCACTTAGAAGCCGTCGGGCCAGTCGTGGAAGGTATGGCGAGGGCCATCCAAGAAATGTATTGGGTGGAAGAACACAATAGCAACGTAAACTTCGACCGTGTTCTGCCTATTCTTATCCATGGTGATGCGGCTTTTGCAGGCCAAGGCGTCGTGGCAGAGACGTTCCAAATGAGCCAATTGAATGGATACCGCACTGGCGGAACAATCCACGTCATTGTGAACAACCAAATTGGGTTCACCACCAACCCAGAAGATGCACGTTCCAGCCAGTATGCCTCAGACATGGCCCTGATGATCCAAGCACCTGTTTTGCGGGTAAACGGAGATGATCCCGAAGCCTGTGTACGTGTCGCACGGCTTGCAATGGATTACCGACAGGTCTTTAACAAGGACATTGTGATAGACATGGTGTGTTACCGGAAATATGGGCACAATGAAGGTGACGATCCGAGCTATACACAACCCCTGATGTATGAGCAAATTAAGCGAAAACGCTCCGTCCGGAATGTATATTTGGAGCTGCTCGTCCGACGTGGAGACCTGACCATAGAGCAAGCCGAAGCCGCCATGAATGCTTTTCAGGCGACACTACTCTCGGCCTTCGATCGTACCAAAGAATTGCAAGGCTCCAGCGAAAAACCTGCACCCAAACCGCCTTATCAATTCCAATACGATACCCGTATTCCAAAAGAGACGGTGGATTTGATCGTCAAAAATCTTTCCGTGTGGCCATCCGGTTTTAATGTACATCCTAAACTAAAGAACCAATTCCTGAAGCGGGAAAAGACGTATCAAGAAAATGGTACGATAGATTGGGCTTTGGGCGAAGCCCTTGCATTTGGGGCGCTGCTTCTGGAAGGGCATAAAGTGCGGATTAGTGGCGAGGACTCCCAGCGTGGAACGTTTAGCCATCGCCATTCAGTTTTGCACGACATGACCAATAAAGGTGTGTATGTACCACTAAACCATCTCGCCGAAGACCAGGCATCCTATACGGCGTTCGACTCTTTCCTTTCAGAGTATGCGGTCTTGGGATTCGACTATGGATTCTCGGTGGCAGATCCTTCTTCCTTAACCATCTGGGAAGCACAATTTGGTGACTTTTTTAACGGCGCACAAATTATTTTCGATCAGTTTATCGCCGCCGCCGAGGCGAAATGGAACCAACATTCCGGCTTGGTTTGTTTGTTACCACATGGTTACGAAGGACAAGGCCCAGAACATTCCTCTGCACGTCTTGAACGATTCTTGCAAGCCTGCGCCGAGGAAAATATCCAAGTTTGCAACTTCACCACACCTGCAAACTACTTCCACGCCCTTCGTCGGCAGGTGAAAATGAAGGTGAAGAAGCCCCTGATTGTGATGTCGCCGAAGAGTTTGTTAAGACATAAATATGTGGTCTCAAAGCCAGAAGAGTTTACAGGCGGAACCTTCCTCCCCCTAATTCCTTCAATCGCCAATACAGAAGATGCAGAAAGACTGGTTTTGTGTAGTGGAAAAGTCTATTTCGATTTGGTTGAACGTATCGAGGCCGAAGGTGGCACGCTCTCCGGTGCAAAAGTGGCCATTGCACGCTTAGAGCAATTTTATCCATTCCCTGAAGCCGATGTCTTGGCCGAGGTTAAACGGTATAAAAATGCAAAAGAAGTGCTTTGGGTACAAGAAGAGCCAGAAAACATGGGCGCTTGGCGGTTTATCCAGTCATACCTAAATGCGGTCATTGCAAAAGGCAATAAAAAGGCCAAAACGGCTCGGTATGTAGGCCGTGTGGCTTCGGCCAGTACAGCAGCCGGATTGGCCCAAGTACATGCCAGCGAACAAAACGCTATTGTCACCGAGGTGTTAACTATCGGTTAAAGTCGCCACCATACGATTTCGCCAGTGGTTCTTACTGATGTTTGTCGCCGCGACAACAGATTGCAAAAACGCTTCACGCCAAACCTTGGCGCTTACAAAATGCGAACAAGCGTACAAGAAGGCACATGGTTTTAGCACATAAGCCATGTGTCTTTTTATTTGGGTTCGTATCATCGAGTTGAGGTGTCAATTCTCACGCTTTTTAAGCGGCGTGTGTATTTTTCCTGAATCAAAGCAAGGCATCCGTCCAGAAAAGAAAATTCAGAAACCCTTTTTATTTACGATGGTATTTATAAAGTTAAACAGCCTGATTCTTATTTGGGTTCATTTTTACCACTCCACACAAATCCTTTCTACCATGAAAAACATGCTTTTGGGCGCATTTGCCCTTCTCTTAAGTTTGTCGCCATCTGCCAGTGCCCAATTTGGGATTGAAGGTGGCTTAACGTTCAATCAACTTTCTGACGCAAAAGTCAACAATGTCGAAAAGTCCTTTGAAAGTGCGCAAGGGAAACACTTGGGTATTTTTTACGGTATGGGCCGCAATGTAGGGCTACGACTTGGTGTACGGTACTCGGATGCAGAGGGGCTTTACAAAGGCTTGTCTTCTGGAAATACGGATGGCTTCAAGGCGAATTTTGTTGAATTTCCTGTAGATCTTCGGCTTCGCGTAAACACACCTTTATTAAAGCCATATCTGGTTGCAGGCCCATTGTTTCGGGTGGCTGCTGGATCGGATGATGAGGACTTTAAAGAGGCTGTAAAATCCTTGAACGTGGCCGCAAGTGTCGGTGGAGGCGTAGAACTACGTCTTGGAGGGCTTAGCCTGTATCCAGAAATCAATTATACCGTCGGAGTTTCTTCCTTCTTAAAAACGGGCGCAACCATTGGCGGGGTTTCGGTAAATGCAGAAGACAACAGCCAACTCAATCAATTTGTCATCAAATTGGGGATCGGATTCCATTAATCGTATCCTAAAATGCGCGTTGTAGCGTTGAAAAGCCTCCGTAAATGCGGGGGCTTTGCCTTATGGGGTGTGGAATTTCCGAATGGAGAAAGATAAAACGAACATCCAAAGCGCAATAATGGAGAGGCCGCCTACTTCTCGCTCAACCTCGATCACGGCGTCCGTCATTTTCCACGATTCAAACATACGGCCCCAGTCAGCTTTCCCAACAAAAATGGGAGCGATATCTGTAGCCCACAAAAGTGCCGTCCCCGCTATGAGCAAAGGGAACCACCAACGCAACTGGCCACGCCCAGCCAATATACAGGTGATGGCTGCGAGCAGGTAAATAACCGCCCATCCAATCGGATCGGGATCGTTGTATTGTAGAATAGCAGAAACAATGAATAAAAACGCAAAAACCAAATTGGCTATATGCAATCGTTTGGGGAAAAGGGTTATGGACATAAGAAGGCTGGTTTGAATGGAAATGGGGGCACATCTAAGATAAGAAAAGGGCCTCCGGTCTGCAACGAAGGCCCATGTCATTAAGGTCTGTCCGACACCACCGCCTTCGTCGAATCAGACACATAAAATGTGACGGTACTTAGATGCAAGAACCAATGCGTTACGTTTAATCATTTCTTCGCCGGCTTCCAAAAAATGTATGCACCACCCGCTAAAAGAATAAATCAACTTTAGAATTGGGTAATTCCTGTGAAACTTAAATAAGGTCTTGAATTACGCTTCTTTTTTTTGTTAATTAAAGGGCTTGAATAACAATATGTCATAACCAAAACCTCAAAAAACCTTGGTAGGGATCAAAATTCGGGAAAACGAGTCTATTGACCGTGCCCTTCGCCGCTTTAAACGCACCATCAACCGTAGTAAAGTACTCCGTATCTATCGCGATACCCTCGCTTACACAAAGCCTTCGGAAACGAATCGCTTGGCTCGTCAGAAGTCGGATCGTGTGGCACGTAAAAATAGCCGCGAAGAGTTTGAGTTTTGATGTCGTAGGATGTGTCTTCTCGACATATTCGTAGAATGATGATATTAGGCAATCTTTTTGATTGCCTTTTTTGTTTTCCAAAAACTTAGATTCTCATGAGAATTTGAAGCACAGCTGCTTAACAAGCCTATGTGATCGTATCTTATAAAGATTTTCATCTTAAGTGAAAAAATAGATTTCTATGGGTTTAGCCGATATATTCCAGAAATTAAGTCCCCATGCTCGAACTTCAATCCAACCCGCTCGGATATTGGATTTTGTATGGTTCCGATTGGAGATGTCGCCCGGAGCAGGCGGAACATTGTGCATTTTAGACCCTGATTACAAACCGTTATCCTATTTACCCGATTATTTGGGCTTTGAAGGGCCGACAAGACAAGTCCTAAAAACCTTGACTTATGCCTTCGACAACGAAGCGAAGCATTACGATTGGGAGGACGTTTGGGCAGAGAACAAAAAAGGAGCCATCGGTGAACCAGCCCGATCTTATCCGATTGACCAAGTGCCCTTGGTTTTGGCGTATTTAAAAGGGTCAAACCTTTTGTTGAACCCAGACCATTTACCGATCGAATTTGCGGCAGAAAAAGGAAAATTGGAGTTACACCTTACAAAGAAGGCGGAAAGTGAAGACTGGGTGTCTAAAGTGGTACTTCGGGAAGGTCAAAAAAAGTTAAAGTCGTCCAAAGTGGTGAGCGAGGGTTGGGTATTGGTGAAGAATACCCTTTATGAAATCCAACCACTTGGCCCGTCTTGGAAAGCCATTACGCACTTGCAAACCGTACTTCAGCAAAATGATATACATCCCTTTTTGTGTATTTTATTTTCTTTGTCACAACAACTTGAATTGAAATGGGAAGGATACCAAACCCGTTGGGAAAAGTTGCTCAAGGTACGCACCGGCCTTTTTTTTGATCGTGTGGACATGTTCGATGCCCTACATCTTAGGATTGCTCCAGCCATTCCGGAACAAGTATTACCCGGAAGTGTTTCGGCATTGGTCAATGTCTCGGTTAAAATTGATGAGTTGTCGCGCCGTATTGTCGTTCGCCCCATACAGATGGAGTCTCATGCGGAGGTGTTTCGGGTGTTAGAAAACCTCTTAAATAAACTGCACCGTTCGTTGGTCAAGGTGGGGAAACCAGATTCTGATTTTATACGGGAAGGGGAAACGCTCATCATAGAAAAAGCATTGGCGCAAGAGTTTGTATATAAACATTTACATGGCTTGGTTCAGACCTATCCAGTATTTGGTGCAGAAAAGCTACGTTCGTATCGAATCAGGTTTGTTATGCCTACCTTAGAAATGCGTTTAAACAGTGGGATAGATTTCTTAGAGGGCGATGCCTTACTAAACTTTGAAGGAGAACGCTTCTCGCTGTTCGATGTGCTTAACGATGTGCATAAAACAGGCTATGTCCAACTGAGTGATGGATCACAGGCTTTGATTAATGAGGCTTATATCCGAAAATTAGAACGTATTTTCACCAAAATAAACAAAGATGGTGTAAAAATCTCCTTTTTTGATTTACCGCTTGCGGCCTCGCTTTTGGAACAACAAGTTGGCGATGCCCCCCCAATGCCGCAGGTATGGTCGGTGTATGAAGGCTTTAATTCCGTACAAGACCGAATGTGTGAGATCCCGCAATTTCTAGGAAGTTTACGGCCTTATCAGGCCTATGGTGTGTGTTGGATGGATTATTTGCGGGAACATAAATTGGGTGGTTGTTTGGCAGATGACATGGGTTTGGGAAAAACGGCTCAAACCATTGCCTTGCTTAGCAAGGTTTATCCCGCTGAAGAAAAACCAACCTTGGTTGTTATGCCTACAAGTTTGTTGTTTAACTGGGAGGCCGAGCTTGAGAAGTTTAATCCCGCGCTCCGGTTTTACACCTATTACCGCCAAAACCGAGATTTGACCGAAGCATGCAAACACGAAGTGATTCTAACGACTTATGGTATGTTGCGGAGCGACATCGAGGCATTCAAGGAAATTACGTTTCATTACGTTGTATTGGATGAGTCGCAGAACATCAAGAACCTACAATCTCAGGCAGCAAAAGCCGCCCTCTTGCTCAAGGCGGAGGTTCGTTTGGCACTTTCTGGAACTCCGATCGAGAACAACTTGGGCGAATTGTATGCACTATTCCGGTTCTTGAACCCCTCCATGCTGCGTAGTGAGCAGGAGTTTACCGAGCGCTATGCCACACCAATTCAGAAATTGCAAGACGAGGAGGCGGCGCAAGAACTCCGGCGCAAGATATACCCGTTTATCCTTCGTCGCCTAAAGCGTGAGGTCGCCAAAGAGTTGCCAGAACGGATAGACCAGACCTTGTTGGTGGAGATGAATGACGCGCAACGTAGCTATTACGAACGGCGGCGGCGGTACTACGTGGAAGCCATCCGGAAACAAGTTGCACAAGAAGGTCTTCAGAAAACGCAATTTTATATTCTTCAAGCCTTGAATGAGTTGCGCCAAATCGCAAGTATTCCAGAGGCGAAAACAGATGGCCGAATCCGTTCCCCAAAGCGCAATGTGCTAATGGAACAATTAACAGAAGCCGCGATGAATGGGCATAAATCCTTGGTGTTTACCCATTATTTAGCCGCTGTAGAGGCCATCGGAGACGAACTGGAGCAAGCTGGAATCCCCTACGTAAGCATGACGGGCGCAACTTCCAATAGACAGGAGTTGGTCAAGAAATTCCAAGAAGATGAAGAAACAAAAGTTTTTGTTATGACGCTAAAAACAGGCGGAACGGGTCTAAATTTGACTGCTGCCGACCATGTTTTTATTTTTGACCCTTGGTGG
The DNA here is from genome assembly GCA_017303715.1 of Rhodothermia bacterium. Lineage (GTDB taxonomy): Bacteria > Bacteroidota > Rhodothermia > Rhodothermales > UBA2364 > UBA2364. The sequence goes on from JAFLBZ010000014.1 coordinate 13,273, forward strand.
AATACCGCAGCCGAACAACAGGCTATAGACCGAACACACCGAATCGGACAGGATAAAACGGTTTTTAGCCACAAGTTGATTACCAAAGGGAGCATTGAGGAGAAAATTTTGCAACTACAACAGCAAAAACAATCTTTGGTCGAGGCCATCATTAGTGCCGAGGAAGGAAGGCTCAAATCTCTATCCGAAGAAGATATCTTGTTTATTTTTGGAAACTAAGCATAAAAATATAAACAGCCAAGCCAATTTTATTGTTTCAGAAATTTAATTACAATCTAAAATGGAAAAAAAAGAAGCACCAAAAGACATTATTGCAAAAGAAATATTTGAGGCTGTATCTCTTGATGGACTAAAGGCTTTTTATGAAAGCTTTATTGTCCCATTTATAACATCCGATTCTGGGAAAAAATTTCGAGAAAATAATTCTTTTTTACTTAAAAAGATTAGCCTTAGCAGTAAAAAAACAATTGCAGAAATAATTGGAACGATTTTTGGAGATCAGGAATACTTTTCGCAATTCTACCATTTTTCGCCAAAGGATTTACAAACAATAATTTATCAACTCGTTTGGTTTAATGCTCAATATATTAAACATTTAGAAGCCAAATTTTCATTTAAAATAAGTGTAAATGAAAAAAGAATGTTTTATGCAAAAATACAAGATAAATATCTTTTTTTTTCCGATAAAAATCATCATCAATATTCAGGTAGCTACTACTTTCTTCAGCTCAAAAAAGGTATTAGGGCTGTTTTGCAGGAGTGGTTTAGGGAACTCTTACCTAATAAACTACAAGGCCATACCGAAGCGGAATTTACTGATTGTTTAGAAAAACACAATATGGAAAGAGAGGGGCAGGCACTTTCGCAAATTACAACTTTGGTAACATACTTTAATGAATGTAAAATCAATAGAACGGCAGCCGGTAAAATTTCAGCTTCAACACTAAAAGAACTTAAAAAAGTAGGTAATATACAAGAATTATATCCATCCGAAAAAGGGGCACTTGGTCTTGCAATGACCAACTTAATCGCCAACTTTTTCTCCTTGTTAACACTAAACAACAGCCTAAGTAACCCTTTGGTATTGACTAAATATATCGTAGATTCTTGGATGTTTATCCGTGACGATCTCATCCAAAGTATTTACTTACCTTATGTGACTCGATCTTATCATTCTAATAAATCCAGCAATTTAATTACCGAATATATATTTAACTCTATACAAGAATTAAATAAAGACACATGGTATTCGATAAAAGAATTTACGAACTATATTTATTTTACGAACCAAAATTTCTTTAATTATATAGACTCCTTTTATATTTTAAATATTCAATTAATACAAAAGAATAATAATAAGAATGAATTTGATCATTATCTATCGGATGTTCGGCCACATCAAGTGATTGACATACTTGCAACACCAATAATAAAGAATTTCTTTGCGATAATGGCGACATTAGGTTTAGTAGAACTTGTCTATTCCAAGCCAAACAACCAAGATTTTCGCATAAAAGGACAAGAATATTTGAGTGTTTTTGATGGTCTTCAATATGTTCGGTTAACGGATTTGGGATTGTTTATTTTGGGCAAAACAAAAGACTATGAATATAAAAAAGAAATTGTTTTATCGGAAAAAGTCACTATTGAGTTAGACCCCAATTTTTTATTAATAAGCCTTTCCAAGCCTGATGTCGTAAAAGAAGCCCTCTTGCGTAGGTTTGCTGAAAAAGCTACCTCGTGCCGTTTTAAGGTGAGTTTTCGGAGTTTTCTTAAACAATGCAGTACACCAGAAGATGTAAAAGCACAGGTAAAGGAATTTGAGAAAAGCGTTGCGCCCGCCGCCGAGTGGCCACCGAATTGGCAAGCCTTCATGGAGAAGGTGCAACAAAAATTGCGCCCTATCCGGCTCATACCCAATTATCTGGTGTTTAAGTTGGAAGATGATCCAGAATTGTTACAGGTTTTCCAGAGCGATCCGGTGCTTTCAAAGTTGATTTTGCGTGCTGAAGGGCGGCATATTTTGGTAGAACAAAGCCGCACTTCCGAATTGAAAGGCCGTTTGGGGCTTTTGGGCTACATCATGCCATAACTTTTGCATTGTATTTGTGTCACTTTTAGCCAACCATACCTTTGTTGTATTTGATACCGAAACGACGGGAATGAAGCCCGACGAAGACCGAGTTATTGAGATCGGGGCGGTCAAATTGGTCAATGGCGAGGAAGTGGCTCGCTTTTCGCAACTCATTAATCCGGGACGCTTTATCCCGAAGTTCATTACCGAGATCACAGGCATAAGTACGGCAATGTTGGTGGATCAGCCGCCACCAGAAGTGGTGTTGATGGATTTTTTGGCCTTTGCCGGAGATGCCGTATTGGTAGCGCACAACTTGTCTTTTGATGATGGCTTTATCTCGGCGGAGTTGGAGCGGGCGGAATTACCTGCTTTGGAGCATAAAAAATTATGTACGCTACGCCTTGCCCGTAGGTTGTTGCCGCGCCTGCCTTCGCGGGGTTTAAAAAACCTCGCAAATCATTTTGGGATCCGGATTGTGCGGCATCACTGTGCGACAGCCGATGCGGAAGCCACCGCAAAAATCTTTGTCCAACTTGTGCGGTCGTTAGAAACCGAATTTCACGTCGCCACCATAGACGATGCGGTACGATTCCAATACAAATCCTATGCACAAACGAAGGGCGAACCGAAGCACATATCGGGTATCCGCGAAAAAATCCTGCCTCAAATCCCAGAGTTACCGGGCGTGTACCGGATGTATGATCGTTCTAAACGGTTAATCTATGTTGGAAAGGCCAGAAGGCTACGGGATCGGGTCACTTCGTATTTCCGTGCCATCGAGAACCACCCCAAAAAAACGCAAAATTTGGTACGTGAAGTCCGCGACATCAAATGGGATGTGCTTCCATCCGAGTTAGACGCCTTATTGATGGAGTCTAAGCTGATCAAACAGCACTTGCCGAAGTTTAATCGGGCATTGGTTCGGTACAAAAATGCACCATTTCTTTGTCTAAACAGCCACCTTGCCTTCCCGACGATTGGTTGGAAGTATGTGGTCCAAAACGACGGGGCAGAGTATTTTGGGCCACTTGCCAACCGAGAACAAGCGGAGCAAACAATGGAATGGATCAACCATTTGTTTCGCCTAAGAGAATGTGACGAGGTTACGTTTAGCCGCAGACAGGTTTGTATCTACCACGAAATGGGTCGCTGCGAAGGACCTTGTGCCAAGCCAGACGCCGCACGAGTTTATCCGGAACATGTGCAAATGGTACGTAACTTTTTGCTGGGCGAGAACGAGAGCGTCCGGCTGACCCTTGAACATAAAATGAAAAAAGCCGCGTCCACCTTGGCCTTCGAGGAGGCACGCGGATATCGGGATCAGTTGCAAATGTTCGATCGGATTCTGCAGGGGAGAAAACACATGGCGGCTCCGGTGCGGGAACACAATGGCGCTTTTGTCTTGTGGGAAGACCGTGCATTGTTGGTACATCTCGTCCGTTTTGGGAAAAAGGCAGAAACCCTAAGGTTTAGTGCGGAGGGGTGGCCAACCGAGCAGGTTCAAAATTTACTTGCTGCGGTTGTGGCCGATCATTTTTCGGAAGATCGTGTACCACCGGAACGTTATGGTCAAAAAGAGGTGGACGAAATCCGTATTTTGGCGCATTGGATGTACTGTAATCGTGGGCGATTTCATCAAATTCCCTTTACACGCGGGATGTCTTTGTCCGATTTTCTCTTGCGTATCCGTGAAGTTCTGGAGCAAGTAAGAACGGCTCCCGCGCTTCCACCAACTGATTTTTCATCGAAGTAAATGTTTGGCGAACCTATTTTCCAGCCTCAATTTGTAGGCATCAATGGCGTTGTGCTTCCGGCAAGTGAGGCCAAAATTCATATCACAGATTTGGCCTTCCTACGCGGGTATGGCATTTTTGATTTCCTGCGTGTTGCGTCTGGCGTTCCTATGTTTATGGAGCGCTATTTGGCCCGTTTTAAGCATTCGGCGGCTTTGTTGGGGTTGGAAATTCCGCTTTCGGAGCCTGCACTTATTGCACACCTCTACGAATTGATTGCCGCAAATGGCCATCCAAAGTCTGGCCTAAAGTTGGTGTTAACAGGTGGGTATTCCTTAGATGGCTACCAACCCACATCTCCCAATTTGGTTGTGATGGACGTACCCTACCCTATGCCTAAACCCCAACAATACAGCGAGGGCGTCTCGTTAATTACCCATTCCTACGTCCGCGAGATCCCAGAAGCCAAAACACTCAATTATATCGTACCCATTCGGGCATTACCGCAAATAAAAGCCGCCAATGCCTTTGATGTTTTGTATGTTGATGGCAATGGCTGGATTACCGAATCGTCGCGCTCAAACTTTTTTTTGGTGACGTCCGATGGTACGGTGGTTACGCCCAATGAACGCATCTTGGCGGGCGTAACACGAAGCGTGGTCTTAGAATTGGCGGAAGCGTCCTTTAAGGTGGAAACGCGGCCTGTCCATCGGGACGAATTGGCAACTGCGCAGGAGGCTTTTATCACGTCCACGACCAAAGGGGTTTTGGGTGTAGTACAGGTTGATGGTCAAATTATTGGCGATGGCAAAGTGGGTGACGTCTGTAAGATGTTACACCATGCGTTTTTGGCCTTCAGCAATGCGTATTTGGAAGATGCTAAGCAATTACTTATGGAGGATTAGTTTTGATCCTATCTTTATATATTTCAAATACTTAAGAAAAGAAAAGTGTATTCTTCATGAACGTCCCAAGTCCATTAATAGTTAATATGGTTAAAATATATTGTGAACGGGTGGTGAATGAATTTATCTTATGCCTTTCCTTTTAAGGAATTTATTCCCTTTATCCTTTTAACCTTACCCAACTTTTTAATCCAATGTCCATTTTTTCCAGTAAAAACGTTAGCCGACTAACGCTTGTGGCGGCACTTGGCTATTTTGTGGATGTTTATGACCTCCTGTTGTTTAATGTCATTAAGGGTGATAGTCTAAAAGACCTTGGGCTTGCGGGTATCGAGAACGAGGCCGCTTTGCTCAACTTCCAAATGTTCGGGATGTTGTTAGGCGGCATCATGTGGGGGATTTTGGGAGATAAAAAAGGACGTGTAACGGTACTTTTCGGCTCTATACTCACCTATTCAATTGCTAATTTGGCCAATGCTTTTGTGGTCGGGTTTTGGGATTATGCCTTGTGGCGGTTTATTGCCGGATTCGGGTTGGCGGGCGAGTTGGGGGCTGGCGTGACCTTGGTTTCCGAGACCATGGAGAAGGAGAAACGAGGGATTGGGACGATGATTATCGTTTCTTTTGGCGTTTTGGGCGCTGTTGTGGCCGTTTTAGTGCATGAGGCGCTTGGATGGCAAAATGCCTTTATCGTGGGCGGGGTCATGGGACTTGCCTTGTTACTTCTACGAGCGGGCGCTTTAGAGTCTGGCATGTTTGAAGGGATCAAAAAATCCGACGCCGTAAATCGAGGAGACTTTTTTCACCTCATCACACAAGATAAAACCATCCGTAGGATTTGGGAGGTCTTGTTACCTGTTTCGTTGCTTGCGTTCGTGCTAAGTTTTCTGTTGCCCGCATACAGCACCTTGTACCGCACCATTTTTGGCATCTTAGGTATTGGTATTGTGGTGCAAATGGTACGAGATGCACGCTTCCGAAAATATATGTATTGTATTTTATTGGGGATGCCCATTTGGTTCGTTATTGGGATTTTGGTCTCCTTCTCCAATCGTTTTGCGGTGGTAACAGGGGTTACGGGAGATATTTTAGTGCCTACAGCCGTTGCCTTCTGCTATTTAGGACTCTCGATGGGGGATTTTGCTTCCGGTTTATTGAGCCAAAAACTCCGTAGCCGCAAAAAAGCTATTTTAGCCTTTTTGGGATTAATGACTGTCGTAGTGCTGGCCTTTTTGTTCTTGCGTGGCCTTAGCCCGACGGTTTATTACACGCTTTGTTTTCTATTGGGTTTTTCAGCGGGATATTGGGCAATTTTCGTCCAAAATGCCTCCGAGCAATTCGGAACCAACTTGCGCTCTACGGTTACGAACACCGTGCCCAATTTCGTAAGAGGGGGCTTGGTGGCCATGTCGGCGGCGTTTTTGGCACTCATCCCCAATCCTAAAGTGCCGGATATGTACTTTATCCACTCGGCGCTTATTGTGGGGGGCGTGGTGATTATAATTGCCTTGTTCTCAACGTGGGCTATTCAGGAAACTTTCTCGAAAGACTTGGACTACGTGGAGGAATAACCGCCGTATTTTTGACGTACTTTGAGGGTTGCCTATAGGGCGACCCTTTTTGTTTTGTGCCAAAAATACAATAGAACGAATGGGCTTTGAAGTTTGTGGGACGAAAAAAAATGAGCAAAAAACTTGAACAATCGCTTCTTTAGAATCACTGCGTTATGGCTTTCAAGATTGAACAACAAAAGGTAGCAAGGCGAATTACCCTTGTAGCAGCACTGGGGTATTTTGTGGATGTCTTTGATATTGTTTTGTTTAACATCGTTAAAACGGATAGCCTGCGCGATCTTAGGGTGCTGCCGGAGCATATGCTGGTGTACGAAGTGGGGTTGCTAAATTGGCAATTGGGTGGCATGTTGGTCGGTGGCCTGATGTGGGGAATTTGGGGCGATAAAAAAGGGCGGCTTTCGGTATTGTTTGGCTCCATCATTACCTATTCATTGGCCAATATCTTTAATGCGTTTATTACCGATGTGGCTTGGTATGCGCCGTTGCGGTTTTTGGCTGGTGTGGGCTTGGCCGGCGAACTCGGAGCGGGTGTAACCTTGGTGGCCGAAACAATGGAACGGGAAAAAAGAGGCATCGGAACCATGATGATTACCGCTGTTGGGGTTTTGGGGGCGGTTTGTGCGGCTTTGGTGGGTAAGATAATGCACTGGCAAACGGCTTATCTCATTGGCGGGTTTATGGGGCTGGCCTTGCTGTTCTTGCGGGCAGGAACCTTGGAGTCCGAGATGTTTGAGCGACTGCTGTACAATCCCGACATCAAAAAAGGCAGTTTATGGCTTATTCTTAGGGATAAACAAAGGCTGCTGCGGTATGTTTGGGTGGTGATGATTGGCTTGCCCGTGTGGTTTTTGGGTGGAATTGTGGTTCCACAAGCCCACCGATTTGGGGAGGCTTTGGGGGTTACAGGGCCAATTTTCGTGAATGATGCTGTGATTGTTTTTTATTTGGGCATTGCCTTAGGTGATTTGCTAAGTGGTGGCCTAAGCCAGTGGTTTAAGAGTCGGAAAAAAGTTCTCATTGGGTTCCATGTGGTTTCCTTTCCGTTATACACCTTGCTTTTTGCAACATTCGGGTTATCCCCTACGCTTTTTTATATGGTCTTGTTTTTATTGGGTGTAACGTGTGGTTTTTGGGCGGTTTTTATCTCGATGGCCGCCGAGCAATTCGGAACCAATATCCGCTCTACCGTCACGAATACCGTTCCCAATGTAGTGCGCGGTCTTACCATTCCCATGACTGGCGTCTTTTTGTGGGTCTTGCCCATCGTACATGGAAGTATGGTGCTGGCTGCGGCTTGGGTGGGCTATGGAGTCTTGGCGATCGCTTTGGTGGCAACCCTACAAGTGGAAGAAACGTTCTCCAAAGACCTTAACTATGTTGAGAAGTGAGGACAAGTCGGCGGTCTTCACATCTGGCAAGCAACTCGGTTGCAAAATGGATTTTAAATTGTTGTTTTAAAACGATCTCTACGGGGCGGGGTTGCACGCAAGGCTAAAAGCAATAGCTTGCCAGAGACGAGAAGTAAAGCGATTAACTCCGTCCTTCAGGGCGGAGGCATCAAGCAAGAACTACGCATAATGCGATATTAACTCCGTCCTTCAGGGCGGAGCAGTAGGCCCGGAAATAGCCTTGGGCTTTAGCCCTGAACGGTGGTAAAAGGCGAATGCCGTGCGCTGGAAACGGTTTTCTACGAAGATGTCACCCCTACGGGGCTTTTCTTTTCGTTTGATGTCGGCTTTCTACGAAGATGCCACCCCTACGGGGCTTTTCTTTTCGTTTGATGTCGGGTTTCTACGAAGATGTCACTCGCTGGGGCTGGGTTGTGCGTTATCATGGCTAAAGCCGGAAGGGGTGGCCGTTGCACACAGCCCCACGCTGAAGCATGGGGTTAATATGAAGCCGGAGAACAGGGGACAACGTTGCTCGTCTGAATGTGGACGTAAAGCAAGCAAAAACAATGATTAACGAAACAGCAATGTCGTCCTTCAGGGCGGGGTAGTAGGCTCCGAAATAGCCTTGGGCTTTAGCCCTGAACGATCCCCAACATGTATGCCGTGCGCTGGGAATGGTTTTCTACGAAGATGTCACCCCTACGGGGCTGGGCTTTGCGTTTGATGTCGGCTTTCTACGAAGATGCCACCCCTACGGGGCTTTTCTTTTCGTTTGGAATGGTTTTCTACGAAGATGCCACCCCTACGGGGCTTTTCTGTTCGTTTGGAATGGCTTTCTACGAAGATGCCATCTCGCTGGGGCTGGGTTGTGCGTTATCATGGCTAAAGCCGGAAGGGGTGGCCGTTGCACACAGCCCCACGCTGAAGCATGGGGTTAAAACAATGCCAGCAACTTTTTGAACTCGGCGGCCATGCAAAATGGCAGCCATACAAAATTTATGCAACCCACCACAGGCGACAATCTGGTTAACCCATAACACCCTTTATTTTTTAAAAAGTCTTGCAAATGAGACCATAAACCCATACCATTGCATGGTATATTACAAGATAAAAATGGCAAGGCATACCTTTTAAAAAATCCATTCTATGAATCGGGAAGAGATATTTGTTGAAAACAAACGGCGGAATACAGAAGCACTGCCGTTGGGAACCATTCTTTGTGGACGCTACGAGGTGGGGCGTGTCTTAGGGCGCGGCGGTTTTGGCGTTACTTATCTCGCATGGGATCAACGCTATGAGGTTGAGGTGGCCATCAAAGAATTTTTCCCCAGTCCGAACGAAACCGGAATAGACCGCAAGGTGCAAAATGGACAAATCTTACCGGATTTAGACGTCCCCAATCGGAATATCCGTTTGGAAAATGGCCAAGTGGAACCCTTCTCGCGTCTGTTTGCACGGGAAGTGGCAAATTTTCAGGCAGAGGCCAAGAAAATGGTCGGATTCCGGAAAATAGCCAATATCGCAACCGTAATAGACGACTTTACCGCACACAATACCGCCTATTATGTGATGGAGTTCTACAAAGGGGAAACCCTGTGGGACGTTTGGGAAAAGGCAGATATGCAGCCTTGGTCTTTAAATAACGTGCTCAAGGTGTTGTTTCCCATGATAAAGGCACTCGAAAAAGTTCATGCAAAAGGACTGGTACACCGAGACTTTAAGCCACAAAACGTCTTGATTTGCAACGATGAGGAAGACGAAGTGGTTTTGATTGATTTTGGTCTGGCCAAGGCATTGGGCAATAGTGGCCTGATTAGTACCAAGGGGGAATTGGGAACGCCCTTGTATGCACCCTATGAACAGCAAAGCCGGATACACAACCATGGGCCATATAGCGATGTCTATAGTGTTGCAGCCACATTTTACCAACTGTTAACCGGGGAACTGCCCAGTCTATCGAAAGACCGCGAAGAATACGGGCGAGCGGGATATACCGACCCAATGGTCTTCCCCGAAAAAGGACTACCCAAGGGGCTAAAAAAAGTCTTGGATAAAGCCATTGCCATTTATCCAAATGACCGCTACCCAACCATGCAGGCATTTCGTGAAGCCATTGAAAATTGCCTTGGCGCCAGCGAAGAACGCTTTTTGAAGGACATCAAAGAAGTGCTTGCCAAACCTATTGCCCCACCAAAGCCTATTGTCCCGCCCGCCAAACCCGCGCCAGAACACCGCCCGCTACAGGCCGGAGACCGCATGGTACACACCTTGGGTGGCGTAACTTTTGCCTTCCGATATTGCCCACCGACAGCAACACCCTTTATGATGGGGGATGCAACATGGGACGACGCAAAACCCCACAAGGTACAACTGACCAAGGGTTTTTGGATGGCCGAGACCCCGATTACACAAGAGCAGTTTGCCATATTTGTACATGAGAAGAAATACCAAACACAGGCCGAACGAGAGGGTGGTGCTTGGATATGGAATGGAAGTGAGTTCATTAAAGACCCTAAAGCAGAATGGCGAACGGTATATCCCGGTCCCAAACGCCCAGTGGTAGCGGTCTCTTGGAACGATGTAAATGCTTTTTGTGACTGGCTCTCGGAGCGATTGGGGGTGGAAGCGGCATTACCCACCGAGGCGCAGTGGGAGTATGCAGCGCGTGCAGGGGGCAAGGGAATGTATGGGCTTAACCACAAAAAACAAGAAATCACAGAAGCAACTCTCGCAGAAGTGGCTTGGTTTGGAAAATCACTTGAAATAGGGACCAACGAGGTTGGGAAACTAAACCCCAATGCGTTTGCCTTGTATGATATGCTGGGCAATGTTTGGGAATGGTGTAGGGATGTATTTGACTCTGATTTTTATCAAGACAATCAAAAAGATCCTGTAAGTTTAACAAAAAATTCATCTGACCGTGTTGTTCGTGGGGCTTCGTTTAACGACTACTGGCGATACTTGCGTGTTGGGTTTCGTAGCCTCAGCTTCGATAATTTCAGGAACGATAAGCTCGGATTTCGCCCCCAATACATTAAGATTTGACAATTTTACTTTTTTAAAATTTATAAATTTTAAAAATTTTTTACATTTTTCCAAATGTTAAATTCTTATGAATCCGAATACTCAACCCGTTGTTATTCTTACGAAGTGGTACGACTTTGTGTTTTGGATGACACAGAAGGTGCAGCATTACCCTAAGTCCTATAAATATACGCTGGGAGACCGGATTCAAACGCAAATGTTAGACATCTTGGAAATGTTTGTTGTTGCCCAATACAATAAGGAACAACGAAAACAAACCCTACGACACATCAATATTGCGATCGAAAGACTGCGATATTTAATTAGGTTGTCAAAAGACCTTCATTGTTTATCAATGGCACACTATGAGTTTGCCGCAAAGCAAATGTTGGAATTAGGAAAAATGGTTGGAGGTTGGGAAAAGCAATATGCCACGACAATTTAGCAATTTGTATCCTGATATATGTACTTTTGAAAATCTATGGAAAGCGTTTCGTTATGCTCGGCGTGGGAAGCGTCATAAGCTCGAAGTCTCGATGTTTGAGCAAGACTTAGAGCGACATCTTTTCGAGATTCAGGAGGCATTAATCTCGCATAATTTCCATTTTCAAGGTTATCGTTCGTTCATCATTACAGATCCTAAGGAGCGAGTTATTTCTGCTGCCCCCTTTCGGGATCGGGTTGTACATCATGCCATTTGCAATGTATTGGCTCCTTTAATGGATATGGCTCTTTTGGAGAATGTATATGCCTGCCGAACGGGTAAGGGTACCCATTTGGCCATTAAAAAAGCTGTGTCCTAAAAGGATTTTAATGCTTAAACGTGCGTTATGGGTTAATGAAGTGGAAGCCTACAAAAGCCATTCCCTGCCTCAAGAGCGTCATGTAAGAACTCATGGGATTGCATAAATTCCGGTTTTACAAGGGTTTGTTCTACTTTTTAATGAGCGGTAAAGCCCCGTAGGGGTGATATCTTACTAGAAATCGGTTTCCAAATGCACAACAAAGCCCCGTAGGGGTGACATCTTTACATGACGAGGAAAAGCTGGTTGATCGTACCAAAGCCATCAATGTTGGCAGAGTCAGCCGAAATCCGGTGGCTGATCTATCCGACTGATTTTTCTAAGGGTCGCCCTGCCATTATTGGACAACACATCATACTATAAGATAGAGGCGATCACAATAACGAAGCTGTCTAATAGGTTTTTAGATGATCAGGTAATGGGTTTGATCTCGAAGTTATTAGCAACATACCATTCCGATATATCCTACTATTTTCGTTTCCCGCAGGATAATTTGTTTGATGCGGCACGTCCAAGAGGATTGCCCATTGGAAACTTAACCAGCCAATGGTTTGCAAATTTTTATCTCAATTCTATTGACCGCTTGATTAAGCAAAAGTTGAAATTACCCGGTTACGTCCGCTATATGGATGATTTTGTCCTATTTGCGGATTCTAAAGAAGACCTTTTTCATGCACAAGAAGAGGTAAAAAAAGCATTGAGTTTACTTAGGCTCCAACTTAATGATAAAAAAACGCAGATATTTCCAGTGAAAAATGGATTTCCCTTTTTGGGGCTTTACTTACGGCAAGATCGCCTACGTATTTTAAGAAATAACCTCAAGAGCATAAAGCAAAGGCTTAGGCATCAAGCAAAAAAAATGCGAAGAGATCAAAATCTACAGCATGTAACACAATCTCTTCAAGCATGGACTGGATATTATGGACGGAAGCAGTTTCAATACATCTTCGATGAAATTCTTTCTAAACAGAGTTTTTACCGCGATGATTTAAAACAATGCTTCACCTTCACCTTAACTTATGGCTAAAGGGATTTACCGATAGAAATCTAACCGTGTTGTTCGTGGGGCTTCGTTTAACAACAACAAGCAAAACTTGCGTGTTGGGTATCGTAACAACAACAACGATAATAACAGGAACAATAAACTCGGATTTCGCCCCCAATACACAAAACATAAATCTCTCCTAACGGTTTGTGCTATGTGTGGTGTGTGTTTTGTCGCTTACGGGTTACAAAAGTGAGCCATTGTTGTATAGGTAAATTCCTGCTTCGACGAAAGTCGAGGCAAAGTTCTTTTTGGCCCTTATCCTTCGAGATCGGGGCCATTTTTTAATCCCCAATCGTATGCCGCAGCAAAACCAAGATCAACGTCCCCAAGTATCTGCCCTTGTGTCTGCCCTTTTGCAAGCAATGGAATCCGGCCAAGAAGTCTATATTGCCAATCTCAAGGCAGTGGTTCCACATTGTTTTAGGATCCATATGCACCATGAAGCCTACGACCAGATGCGCCCCCACTTCACACATTTTAAGGTTATTGCGATGCAAGAGCTTGATAAGCGTTTAGAGGCTTTGAAAAAACAAGGCATCGGTGATTTTTGGGCTAAAATATGGCGTTTGATACGGGGTGTTGTCCTCAAACAGCCTTTACCGAAATTGGAAATCTCGACATTGGGGCGATGGGAAATAGAGGTGATTCAGGCATTTGACCTTGATTTGCCGATGGGGTATTTGCGCGTGGAGGCTGGTTTTTCCTCGATTGGTAAGCCCAGCTCCCTTTCCGAATCGGTGTTTATGGGCGCTCAAACCAAAGGATTGTCTTTTATGGTACAGGGAGATCAAGCCCTAAAAACGGCTCCCTTGGCTGGCGGCATGGCCGCAACAAGTCCATCACCACAAACCGAAGAAGATGTTTTTGCTACCTTGTCTTGGATGAACCCAGCCACCCAGTCCGAGCAACAATTTCACATCAAAACGCCCTACTTGGCCATTGGGCGGGAAGGTGCATCGGATGCGGAGTACGCACATCTGCCCGTCCTCCGGCTTTCGGGTGTTCCTGCGGAAATCTCAAGGGTACATGGCTATTTTCAGTATAAGGCCACAGAAGGCACGTTCCGCTTTAAAAACTTGGGACTACATGGCACAACCATCCTGCCACCCGCCAGAGAAACGGAGGACGGATGGGCGATTCTTGCCCCTAATTGTAGATTGTGTTTAGGAAATAAGTTGTTTGTGGATTTTGCTCAACGATGAAGGGGGATTTTTGCAGGGTTTTAGGACTTTGTTGGGTTGTGATGAGGTTGGTGGTTGGCTTGGGCTATGCACCGCTTATTACCCGTCGTAGGAAGATGCCACCCCGCTGGGGCTTTTCTTTGTACCGGGAATGGTTTTCTACGAAGATGCCACCCCTACGGGGCTTTCCTTTTCGTTTGATGTCGGCTTTCTACGAAGATGTCACCCCTACGGGGCTGGGCTTTGCGTTTGATGTCGGCTTTCTACGAAGATGCCACCCCTACGGGGCTTTTCTTTTCGTTTGATGTCGGCTTTCTACGAAGATGCCACCCCTACGGGGCTTTTCTTTTCGTTTGATGTCGGCTTTCTACGAAGATGTCGCTCGCTGGGGCTGGGTTGTGCGTTTGATGTCGGGTTTCTACGAAGATGCCATCTCGCTGGGGCTGTGCTTGGTCATGGCTAAAGCCGGAAGGGGTGGCCGTTGCACACAGCCCCACGCTGAAGCATGGGGTTAATATGAAGCCGGAGAACAGGGGACAACGTTGCTCGTCTGAATGTGGGCATAAAGCAAGCAAAAACAAATCCAAATGCCACATTAACGCCGTCCGTTTATATGAAAAGTACATCAGGAAATTAACGGTACAAAGTGTCCCGTAAACCACTCTAATCGGCGGACATACCGATGATGCACATAGTTTTGAGGAAATTAAATAGGGATTAGGTGATTTTATTCAAAAAACAAGGCTCCCCAAAACTTTGAGAAGCCCAAATGGTTTGCCTGAAAAAGCCCTTATTTTTTTACAGCTGCACGGCTCAACTCTTCACGGACAATCCGGCGGAGGACATCTAAGTTCCCCCATTGATCCACCAAGCGGCCATTTACGTAAACGGAAGGCGTACTGTTAACACCCGCTTCTTTCCCGCGTTCAATATCGGCCTGAACAAGTTGTGTGGTTGCTTGGTTGGACATACACGCATTAAAGGTATTGGCGTCTAAGCCCAAATTTTGGACTTCTCGTGCAAGGACAGATTCGCCCAAGACTTCTTGGTTGTCGAATAGTGCCTTGTGCATTTCCCAGCCTTTACCTGCATTGGCGGCACAGAAGAAGGCTTTGGCTGAGGGGCCAGCAAACGAGTGGATTTGGCTTTGTAGATTGGGGTTGATGGTATTGTCTAAGGGGTAATTCTGAAAGCGGAAACTTACATATTTCCCAAATTCGGAGACAATAGACTCAATGCGGTCACGAGCCACCTTGCAGGCAGGGCATTGGAAGTCTGCAAATTCTACAATAGTGACTTTGGCATCCTTGTTGCCTTTTACCAATGTATTTGGGGCAAAGGAAACAGGGAGCGGTTCTTGTTTAAAGTGTTGTTGAACAGCCCGCAAAACAGCGGCTTCCGAGTTGGTATCTGCGGCATTTGCTTGCTCTTGTTTCCGTTGGTAATTGCTGAAGTACAAAAACGAAAATCCGTAAACAAATAAGGTGAGTACTATGGGCGTAACGACTGCGGGTTGATAGGAAAAGTTGGTTGTGTTACGCCGAATTGCACCAAAGAAACCGGAAAAATACGCTCCTAAACCTTCTGTTCTGACGAGGGAGAGGATCAAAAAGACCAGAATAGCGCCATTTATGACGTACATCCCAATACAAAGTGGGCAAGCAATGCCCATTTGCATCAACTGTGTGGCCTTGAACATGGAAAACAACACGGCCAGCAAAGAAAGTATAATGCCCACCACAACAGCCGAAGCGCCTTTTTCCTTTTTGTTGAAAAGGGCGATGATGGTCAGCACCAAAATGCTAAAATAGAACGCTGCTCCCCAAGCCGCGACAGGAATGCCCAGCATATAAGCACTTTCTGAAGCATAGACCGGCTCGCAAGTGATCCATTCATTCACCGTACACCCCAGTGAGCGCGTCAGACGATTTTCTATTCCGAGGGTGATAAAGGTGGCGTCGAGGGCAACATAAATTCCGGCAACTACCGCTGCAAGTACAGCCCAAAGCGCCCAAGCCTTGAGCAGCGGTTCCGTTACGGGGATGCGTTTGTGGCCACCTTGTGTTTTCTGAACTGTTTTTGACATCGTTCCTTAAAGTTGATTTGGAAAAAAGTTTTTAAAATTACGCCGTTAATGCGCTCATACCAAATTGAATTCCTTATGGATCGGTGTAAATGTCGGCAACTTTCTTGTATATTAAAAGGTTACACATGCCAAAAGCGCTAAACCCTTTATCCAAATTTTGATATGGCAGAAGAACTGAGCATACCTGAACAACTGAAAGCCCTGATCCGCCTACAATATATTGATGGACGGATAGACCAAATGCATAAATTACGGGGAGATTTGCCGGATGAAATCCGTGACTTGGAAGACGAACGTGTTGGGCTACAAAGACGAATTGATAAATACCAACAAGAAAAGCAAGATGGAGAATTGGAGCGCAAACGGATTCAATTCGACCAGCTTGAGAGCCAGTCGCTGATAGAGCGGTATCAGAAACAGCAAAACCAGGTGCGTAACAATCGTGAATATGACGCATTGACCAAAGAAATTGAGGTACATCGCCAGCGTATTCAAGAATCTAACTTTAGAATGGAAACGCTAAAACAACGGGACGAGGCCAATGCCATTGCATTAGAACACGTGCTTGGACGGATGGAGCAGTTGGACAATATGGTTGATGGCAAGAAGGACGAGCTAAATGCGGTAATGGAAGATACGCGCCATGAGGAAGACGCCCTCTTGGAACGGCGTGCCAGTTTAGAATCTGCGATTGATGCCCGCTATCGAATGGCATATAATCGTCTCCGCAGCCGTCTTCGTGATGGACGTGCCGTCATTGCCATCGAAAGAGGTGCTGCCGCTGGTTATGCAGTTCCGACTCAACGACAGGTCGAGATCCGGCAACGGAATAAAGTCATCGTTTGTGAACACAGTGGCCGGATTATTGTAGATCAAGACCTCTTCCGAGAGACGGTAGAGGAAATGGGCACTGCCGAATAAGTATCCAGCCGGACCATCGCCCGATAATTGCGGGAGGAAAGTCCGAACACCATAGGGCAACATGCTTCCTAACGGGAAGGCAACTGCTTGTTAAAGTTCTTTTGCAAGCGGTTGACAGCAAGTGCAACAGAAAATATTCCCGCCGATGGCCTTTCGGGGTACAGGTAAGGGGTGAAATGGTAGGGTAAGAGCCTACCAGCACATTGGGTGACCATTTGTGGCTGGGCAAACCTCATGTGGTGAAAGACCAAGCAGTGTAAGTTGCCCCTAAAGGGTGACACGGGCGGCCCGTCCGGAACTCCTTACACGGGTAGGTTGATAGAGGCGGTCAGTGATGGCCGTCCCAGATAAATGATGGTCTCCCCATTTCGAGCGACCATAAGTGGGCAGACAGAATTCGGCTTATAGGCTGGACATCGTGGTCGTATTTCCGAGGCATCCAAGTGGGATGCCTCGACTTGTTTTAGGATTGCTGAAACCGCTTTTTTGCTTGGTTTAAGTCGTAAAGGCGTGAGAGTTGCCAATAAACAGCGTGTAATATTTAAAGAAATCATAAATCCATTTTTCTCTTATACACGGTGTTTATTGAATTTAGAAAAAAACTTCGTAAAAGAAGCACATTTGTGGTTTGGTAATACTTGTAATTTATGTTGATCACCACCAAGTTGCGAAAATTATACACCAAACACAGGCCACAGATTGGTCTTGTGAGACCTTAATTTGCGTTAACCCATGCACTTACCTGAAAGCTATATTCCCATTATTTTGCAATCTATTGTTGCAATTGGATTTGTCTTAATCAGTTTGCTCATTACGCACATTTTGGGGCCTAAACGGGGCGGTGTTCGAAAAGAAGATGCCTTTGAATGTGGAATTGAAAGCGAGGGCGATGCCCGTTTCCCCATTTCTATTAAATATTTTATGACGGCTATCCTCTTCGTCCTTTTTGATGTGGAGGTTATTTTCTTTTATCCTTATGCGGTTAATTTTAGGAGTATGGGGATGGAAGGATTTATGGCCGTGTTACTGTTTGTGTCCGTTTTTCTGATGGGATTTTATTATGTCCTTCGGAAAGGTGCTTTTGAGTGGGATAAATAGTTTTTTCCTCAATCATTACCCCCATGATCAAACAAAAACCAACCTTTGTTGAGCGTCCTGAAGGCTATGTGGGCGAAGGTTTTTTTGCCACCAACATCGAGAAGGTGATTGGTCTGGCCCGTGCAAACTCGCTCTGGCCATTGCCCTTTGCGACCTCGTGTTGTGGCATTGAGTTTATGGCAACGATGGGTGCAAACTACGACTTGGCACGCTTTGGAGCGGAACGCCTTAGTTTTTCCCCAAGACAGGCTGATTTGTTGATGGTGATGGGGACGATTGCCAAGAAAATGGCTCCGGTCTTGCGTCAGGTTTATGAGCAAATGGCTGAACCCAAATGGGTCATTGCTGTTGGTGCTTGTGCCTCTTCTGGCGGGATTTTTGATACCTATTCGGTACTTCAAGGCATAGACAAGGTAATTCCGGTGGATGTATATGTGCCCGGATGTCCGCCAAGGCCCGAACAAATCATAGATGGTGTCATGAAAATTCAGGAATTGGTCAAGAACGAGTCCTTGCGCCGCCGCCAATCCGAGGAATATCGCCACCTATTGGCCTCTTATAAAATTGATTGATTTCTAACCCAAAAACGATGCCTTTACCGATGTCTGGACTTACCAACCCAATCGTTTTGGAGCAGATACAACAGCAATTCCCCGATGCCGTACTGAACGTCTCGGAGCCGTTTGGATTGCTGACCTTAGAGCTTAAGAAGCAGGACGTTTTGCCTGTGATGGCTTTTTTGCGCAACACACCAGCGTTGGATTTTTGCTTTTTAACGGATCTTTGCGGCGTGCATTTTCCCGATCAACACCAACGTGAGTTGGGCGTGGTATATCACCTGCATAGCTTGGTGAACAATGTACGGGTACGGATAAAGACGTTTTTTCCTGAAAAAGCGCCTAAAATGCCCTCCGCTACCACACTCTTTGCAGCGGCTAATTGGATGGAACGCGAAACGTATGACTTCTATGGCATCGTGTTTGATGGTCATCCAGACTTACGACGCATCCTGAATGTGGACGAAATGGACTACTTCCCGATGCGAAAAGAATACCGTTTAGAAGATGGAACCCGTACCGATAAAGATGACCGCTACTTTGGCCGATAACGTACCCAATCCTTATTATTATGTCTTTGGCACAGCCTAATTATTTCTCGGCACAAGACACCATAGATGGTGAATTGGCCACCCTAAACTTAGGCCCTACACACCCCGCTACACATGGTGTTTTTCAGAATGTTCTCAAGGTGGACGGCGAACGGATTTTTAGTGCCGAGCCAACCATTGGGTATATCCACCGTGCTTTCGAGAAAATCGCAGAACGGCGTCCGTATTACCAAATCACTCCTCTGACTGATCGGTTGAACTATTGTTCATCGCCGATCAATAATATGGGTTGGTGGATGACAGTAGAGAAATTGATAGGGGTAGAACTGCCCAAGCGTGTGGACTATATGCGGGTGATTGTGATGGAATTGGCTCGTATTGCCGACCATTTGATCTGCAACTCGGTGGTAGGGGTGGATACGGGGGCACTGACGGGTTTTACTTATATGTTCCAAGAGCGGGAGCGGATTTATGAGATGTATGAACAGGTTTGTGGCTCGCGTCTCACCACCAATATCGGAAGAATTGGAGGTTTTGAACGGGACTTCGACAAGGTTTTTTACTACAAATTGCGTTCGTTTCTTAAAGAATTTCCGACTCGGTTTGATGAGTTTTGTCGGTTGTTGGAGCGGAACCGCATCTTTATGGATAGAACGATCAATGTAGGTGGAATTTCGGCGGAGCGTGCTTTGAGCTATGGCTTTTCGGGCCCTAATCTTCGGGCGGCCGGGGTGGATTAT
Source organism: Rhodothermia bacterium (assembly GCA_017303715.1). Taxonomy (GTDB): domain Bacteria; phylum Bacteroidota; class Rhodothermia; order Rhodothermales; family UBA2364; genus UBA2364. The sequence continues at coordinate 32,962 of JAFLBZ010000014.1, forward strand.
GATGTACGGGTTATGAATCCGTACTCCTCTTATGAAGATTTTGATTTCATTATTCCGATTGGCGACAACGGTGATACCTATGATCGGTTTATGGTGCGCCAAGAAGAAATCCGCCAAAGCCTGAACATCATCGAGCAAGCGCTTGAGAACCTCCCAGAAGGGCCGTTTCATGCCGATGTTCCCGACTTTTATCTGCCGCCGAAAAATGAGGTGTATCACAACATGGAGGCATTGATCTACCACTTCAAAATTGTAATGGGCGAGACCCCTGTTCCCGTTGGCGAGGTTTATCATGCCGTTGAGGGGGCAAATGGTGAATTGGGTTTTTACTTGATCAGCGACGGCGGGCGGGCACCTTATCGGTTACACTTTAGACGGCCTTGTTTTATCTATTACCAAGCCTTTCCGGAAATGGTACAAGGGGCTATGATCTCGGATGCAATTCTCACCATGTCTTCGCTTAATGTGATTGCCGGAGAATTAGATGCTTAATATAAATCCAATAGAAATAATGGTCTATAAACCAATCTGTTTTTCGGAAGAACGCCTCGAACAGGTTCGGAAGATCGTGGCACAATTCCCAGAAGGCCGTCAAAAAAGCGCCTTGATCCGTGTATTGCACATGGCGCAAGAAGACTTTGGGGGGCACTTATCGGTAGAGGTGATGGACTATGTGGCCGAGCTCCTTTCTATTACGCCGATCGAGGTGTACGAGGTGGCGACGTTTTACACGATGTTCAACCTGAAGCCCGTAGGGAAGTACATGCTGGAGGTTTGTCATACGGGGCCGTGTATGCTACGTGGGGCAGATAAGACCTTGGCCTATCTCCAGAAAAAACTGAATGTTGTTGTAAATGAAACCACCGAAGATGGCTTCTTTACGCTAAAAACTGCCGAGTGCTTAGGTGCTTGTGGGTATGCACCGATGATGCAATGCGGTGAGCATTATTATGAAAACCTGACCGAAGAAAAAATTGATGCATTGATCGAGGCTTGGCGACACAATCCAATGCCACCTAAGGCCTGGGAGAAGGTAGATTAGGCAAAAATATGCGAGACTTTTCCCAAATAGTACCCAAATTGTCCAAGGCCATGTATCCTTTATTTTCTCCTGTTTTGGAGCAAAAAAAGTGGGTAGATGCACAAAGACCTTTGGACAAAGATGTAGAGGGAAAAGTCCTACAGAAATTGCGATTAGAATGGAATGATAACTCCAATGCCATTCTAACGATGGGTTATCAAGATGCCGAAACGCCAGAAAAGGTAAAAACTTTAAAACGTATCGTAGGAAAGTATTTATTGGATTACATAACACAGCAGACCACACCAGACCAATATACAGAAAATGGCCCGTAAAATCCTGTTAGAACATGCCCATGTGGCCGGTATTGAAGGTTACGACGTTTATCGGAAGATGGGCGGTTATCGCTCGGTCGAGAAGGCGTTAAAAACCATGACCCCCGAAGAGGTGGTGGACGAAGTGAAGCGCTCCGGTTTGCGGGGACGTGGTGGCGCGGGCTTTCCCACTGGCATGAAGTGGAGTTTCCTCGCAAAACCCGAAGGCATACCGCGCTACCTGCTTTGCAATGCGGACGAGTCGGAGCCGGGGACGTTTAAAGACCGATATTTAATGGAGAAAATCCCACATTTATTGGTAGAGGGGATGGTTACCTCTAGTTTTGCGCTGGGAGTTCATACGGCTTATATCTACATTCGGGGTGAATATAAGTGGATCGTCAAGATTTTGGAGAAAGCCATAGCCGAGGCATATGCACATGGTTGGTTAGGTGAAAATATCTTAGGGACGGGGTATTCCTTAGACTTGTACGTTTCTCCGGGAGGTGGAGCTTACATTTGTGGCGAAGAAACGGCCTTGATCGAGTCTTTAGAAGGTAAGCGTGGGAACCCGCGCATTAAGCCGCCATTTCCGGCAGTGAAGGGACTTTGGCAAAGCCCGACTGTCGTGAACAACGTGGAAACCTTGGCGACGGTTCCGGCGATTGTGAATGAGGGTGGGGAGGCATATGCCGAGATTGGTGTTGGGCGGAGTACTGGAACCAAGTTGATCTCGGCCTGTGGAAATCTGAACAAACCCGGTGTGTATGAAATTGAAATGGGCGTGCCGGTAGAGGAATTTATTTTCTCGGATGAATATTGTGGCGGGATTCCTGATGGGAAGCGTTTTAAGGCGTGTGTGCCGGGAGGCTCTTCGGTTCCAATCCTACCTGCAGACCTGATGCTCAAGACGGCAAAAGGAGAAGACCGCGTGATGACCTATGAATCGCTCTCCGATGGTGGATTTGTTTCTGGTACGATGCTTGGTTCGGGTGGATTTATTGTCTTCGACGAAGACCAGTGCATCGTGCGGAATACCTATACCTATGCGCGGTTTTATCACCACGAGTCTTGCGGCCAATGTTCGCCATGCCGCGAGGGAACGGGCTGGATGGAAAAGGTACTACACCGTCTTGAATATGGGCATGGCCGCGAACACGATTTAGACTTATTGGTGGACATCTCGAAAAAAATCGAAGGCAACACCATTTGTCCGTTGGGCGATGCGGCTGCATGGCCTGTTGCTGCCGCCATTCGTCACTTCCGCGAGGAGTTCGAGTGGCACGTCCGATATCCACAAGAGGCCCTCGTCCGTAACTATGGTCTGGGGCGTTTAGAACATTATTATGGTGCAGTGGGTGTTTAATTTACCCTGTGCCACAAAAAACAACCTGTAAACCACACAAATTATGCTCAAAGTCACGATAGACGGCATTGAGACACAGGTAAAGTCGGGTACAACCATTTTGCAGGCTGCCCGACAAATTGCCACCGAACATCCAGAACACAGCCATGTTGTGCCGCCGGCGATGTGTTATTATACCCCATTAGAGGGAAGCGGTGGAAAGTGCCGGACGTGTATTGTGCGGGTAAGCCAAGGCTCCGAAAAAGACCCGCGCCCTATGCCAAAGCCGGTTGCCTCTTGTCAGACACAAGTGATGGATGGCATGGTGGTCGAAAATACCACCAATCCAGACCTCTTGGCGGCGCGGAAAAGCGTAGTGGAGTTATTGCTGATTAACCATCCATTGGATTGTCCGGTTTGTGACCAAGCGGGCGAGTGCCATTTGCAGGATTTGGCCTTTGAACATGGCGCAGCAGAAACCCGATACGAGGAAGAACGCCGTACCTTCGAGCGTATAGACATCGGGTCGCACATTCAACTACATATGACGCGCTGCATTTTGTGCTACCGCTGTGTTTATACGGCCAATCAACTAACCGACGAGCGGGTACATGGCGTCTTGTTCCGAGGGGATCGCGCCGAAATAGGGACGTACATCGAGCAGGCCATAGACAACGATTTCTCCGGCAATGTGATTGATGTTTGTCCTGTGGGCGCCCTTACCGACAAAACATTCCGCTTCCGAAGCCGCGTTTGGTTTACACGGCCTTTTGATGCGCACCGAGCATGTGATAAATGTTGTGGAAAAGCGGTACTTTGGATGGCGGGAGACGAGGTTTTGCGTGTGACGGCACGGAAAGATGCCTTTGACGAGGTGGAGGAATTTATCTGCAACGAATGTCGGTTTGATCATAAAGTGAAAGATGACTGGACTGTCGAGGGGCCACGTACCATCAACCGCCATTCGGTGATTTCCGCCAATAAGTATAAAGCCAAAGACAAAACGGTGGTCTGATCCACCAAAATCAAGACAACCCATGCCACTCTATTTAATCATCGAAAAAAGTGCGCTTGTGCTTTTCCTGTTCGCCGTGACCATGGGCGTAGCGGCCTATTCCACTTGGGCAGAGCGTAAGATTGCCGCCTTTTTACAGGATCGCTTGGGGCCAAACCGTGCTGGCGTTTTTGGCTTGTTACAACCCCTTGCAGATGGTGTTAAGATGTTTATGAAGGAGGAATTTATCCCTTCCAATGCCGAAAAGTTGTTGTTCATTGCCGGGCCGGGCTTGTTTATGTTTACGGCACTTATGACTGGAGCTGTGATCCCTTGGGGGCCAAATTTGCAAATTGCCGACTTGAATATCGGGATTTTGTATGTTTTGGGTTTTGTCTCTGTAGGGGTTTATGGCATCATGATTGGGGGATGGGCCTCCAACAACAAGTACTCCTTATTCGGTGCTATTCGGGCTTCTTCCCAAATGATTAGCTACGAATTGGCGATGGGCTTGGTGGTGATTGCGATTATCATGCTTACCGGATCGTTAGACCTGAAAGCCATTGCCGAGCAACAAAAGGGCTTTAATTGGAACATCATTTACCAGCCATTTGGGTTTCTTATTTATTGCATTACGGCCTTGGCGGAGTGTAACCGTGCGCCTTTTGACCTCCCAGAGTGCGAAACCGAGTTGGTGGGTGGGTTCCACACTGAGTATAGCTCCATGAAGTTGGGCTTTTACCTTTTTGCCGAGTACATCAATATGTTTATTTCGGCGGCGGTGATCTCTACGCTCTATTTGGGGGGCTACAACATGCCGGGTTTAGATTATAGCACGATGAACCCGATTATGGGCAATGCCATAGCTTTTTTGGTACTGTTCACCAAAACCTTACTTGGTGTTTTTGTCTTTATTTGGGTTCGTTGGACGATTCCTCGGTTCCGCTACGACCAATTGATGCACTTGGGTTGGAAGATTTTAATCCCCCTTGCCATCTTCAATATGTTGCTCACCGGAGCAGGCGTATTGATCTTTGGGTAAGCCATCATCATGCGCAACAACCGTATTTCTGGTGTTTTTAAATAGGAATAACCTTCAAACGGTATGCAAAAACTAACCAATCGGTCTAAAAAAGTCTCGAACAAAGAAATGTCCTTGTTAGAGAAAGCATATGTTCCGGCCATTGTGGGTGGAATGGGCATAACGCTCAAGCACTTTTTCAAAAAGAAGAGCACCGTTTCTTATCCGGAGCAAGAGCGGACGTTTAGCCCGGTTTATCGTGGCCGTCATGTATTAAAGCGCGACGAGAATGGCGCCGAACGCTGTACCGCTTGTGGATTATGTGCGGTTGCTTGTCCGGCGGAGGCTATCACGATGACCGCTGCCGAGCGCAAGAAAGGCGAAGAAAACCTGTATCGGGAAGAGAAATATGCAGCCGTTTACGAGATTAATATGTTGCGTTGCATCTTTTGTGGCCTCTGTGAAGAAGCCTGTCCCAAAGAAGCGATTTTCCTCACCCCAAATATTACCCCCGCTTATTACGACCGTCAAGACTTTGTTTATGGCAAAGATATGTTGGTAGAAGGTCTCGCAACCGAAGACCGCGTGGATGTAAGCAAGCGTCAATCGTGGCGGGATAACCTCGAAAGCACGGAAAAACACCCTTAATCTGATGGAACTCATCTTCTTTTTTGTAATGGCGGTTTTATCGGTGCTGACTGCATTGGCCGTCGTGTTCTCCAAAAGCCCCGTTCATAGTGTGCTAAGCCTGATTGCCACGTTCTTTCTGCTTTCGGGGCAGTATGTGTTGCTGAATGCACAATTTGTTGCCATTGTAAACCTGATTGTATATGCTGGGGCTATTATGGTCTTGTTTTTGTTTGTTTTAATGCTGCTTAACCTAAAAGACGAAGCCGAGCCGCAAAAGTCTAATCTGGTACGGATTTCGGTTACACTCTCGGCAGGAATGTTGCTTCTTACGCTTGTGGGTTCATTGCGAGGCGCAATTCAACTGCCTCCATCTCTGGCAAGTTCGGCAACGGTTGGCTTGGTCGAGAACTTGGGTAAAATTCTGTTCACAGATTTTGTGGTTCCTTTCGAGATTGCCTCCATCCTCTTTATTGCAGCCATGGTGGGCGCAGTTTTGATTGGTAAACGCAATAAAGCCCAAGACACAGAACCGCTAACCACTTTTTGAACATAGATCACCTGCGGTATGTATCCGCCAACCGATGCAAGTATGTTACAAAGTATCAATTCCATCCCTATCGAGTACTACCTTATTCTGAGCAGTGTTCTGTTCTCAATTGGTGTTCTGGGGGTGATGATCCGCCGAAATGCCATTGTGGTGCTGATGTGTATTGAGCTTATGCTGAATGCCATAAACCTCTTGTTGGTGGCTTTTTCCACCTATTTGGGCGATGGCCATGGGCAAGTTTTTGTGTTCTTTATCATGGTTGTGGCTGCTGCCGAAGCCACTATCGGGCTTTCCATTTTGGTGCTCATTTATAGAAACACCAAAGGCGTGGACATTCATCAGTTGGATCATTTAAAACACTAAGGTATCGGTAAAATTCCCGCCTTCCATACAAAATTGGTTTATGCAACAGATCATTCCTTTGATTCCGGCCTTACCTCTGCTTGGCTTCCTCTTAAATGGATTGGCCGGAAAGAAAATGGGCAAAAACGTTGTGGGTGCTTTGGCTACAGGTGTAGTAGCCGCGTCTTTTTTGCTTACGATTGGGCTTTTTGTCATGCTTCTCGGAAATCCAGAACCCTTGCAAAACAACTTGTTTACGTGGTTACAAGTGGGTAGCCTGCAAGTAGAATTTGGCTTTTTAGTGGATCGGCTGTCCGTTTGGATGATGCTCATCATTACGGGGGTGGGGACACTCATCCACCTCTATTCCATTGGTTATATGCACGAGGACGAAGGTTTCCATAAGTTTTTTGCGTATCTCAACCTCTTCATTTTTGCCATGTTGCTTTTGGTGATGGGCAATAACTTTCTGATGATGTTCTTTGGTTGGGAGGGCGTAGGACTTTGTTCTTACTTGCTGATTGGGTTTTGGTACACCAAACGCGACTATGCCGATGCCGCTCGGAAAGCATTCATTATGAACCGCATCGGAGACTTGGGTTTGTTGCTTGGGATTTTCTTGATCTTCCAACAGTTTGGCAGTATTGCTTATGCGGATGTCTTTGGAAGTGCTGGACTTGTGGATCCGACCTCCATTGGTTTAATTACCTTATTGCTGTTTGTAGGGGCGATGGGGAAAAGCGCACAAATCCCACTTTATACGTGGTTGCCGGATGCAATGGCGGGGCCAACCCCTGTTTCTGCCTTGATCCACGCCGCAACGATGGTAACGGCTGGGGTTTATCTGGTGGTTCGAGCCTCGGCCTTATACGATTTAGCGCCAGATGTTTTGACCGTTATTGCTTGGACTGGTTTGGCAACCTCCATTTTTGCTGCGCTCATTGGATTGGGGCAAAACGACATCAAAAAGGTCTTGGCGTACTCTACCGTGTCGCAGTTGGGGCTGATGTTTGTGGCAGCGGGTGTCGGAGCCTATGGCTCGGCGATGTTCCACCTGACGACCCATGCGTTTTTTAAAGCACTCTTGTTCTTGGGAGCTGGAAGTGTAATCCATGCCATGAGCGGCGAGCAAGATATTCGGAGAATGGGTGGCTTGCGGAAAACACTTGGAACCACCCATTGGACATTTCTCTTTGGAACATTGGCCATTATTGGGATATTTCCATTTGCAGGCTTCTTCTCGAAAGACGAACTTTTGGCCCAAGTTTTTGAACATAGCCCGCTGATGTGGGCACTTACGCTTTTTAGTGCCGCCCTAACGGTGGTGTATATGGTTCGGATGTACACCCTTACGTTTTGGGGCAACTTCCGAGGAAGCAAACACCAAGCCGAACACCTGCACGACTCGCCATCGGTGATGACGATTCCGCTCATGGTTTTGGCTGTTTTGTCCTTGACCAGTGGCTTTCTGAACCTACCTGCCTTTACCCATGCGCAGTGGTTTTCTGGGTATCTGACCCCATTATTGGGTGAGGCAGTCCACACAATGAGCGTTTCTACCGAGATTGCGCTCTTGGGCATTGCTTTTATGGTTGCGGTTGGCTTAGGATTGTGGGTGTGGAAACATTACCAAAAACCAGAACAAGTACCCGCTGAGGACGAAGCCATTTCCGGTTTTGCGAAGCTCACCGGCAACAAGTTTTATGTGGACGAACTGTATAACGCCGTTTTTATACGCCCAATCGAGTGGTTTTCCCGATTGCTCTACACGATTGTAGATGCAAAAGTAATTGATGGCTTGGTGAATGGAATGGCCACGCTGGTCAGTCAATTAGGTTTTGGCCTGCGCCAAATACAGTCGGGTAAAATCGGGACGTATTTGTTTCTGATGGTGGCAGGCTTGGTACTCCTCCTTCTATTTAACGTAATCTGGTAATTTCCAATGGCCACCGTGTCTCTCCTTATCTTTGGTCTCCCGCTGGTAGCTGCTTTTGTCGTTTTCTTCACAAAGGGTAAGGTAGCCCGTTTTGCGGCCCTCCTTTCGGCGGTACTGACCCTTTCTTGCACGTTGTTGCTTTGGGCAATGTTTGATTCCACCAAGACGTTAGAGGTCATCAGACTACCTTGGATTTCGTCTCTCGGCATAGGTTTTTCTATGGCATTGGATGGGTCGGGTTTGCTCATGGTCTTGCTTACAAACCTGCTGCTCCCCTTTATTTTGCCTGTGGCATGTAGCCAAAACACCGAAAAGGAATCCGCACTCTTGGGCTTGATTTTGGTGATGCAATTCGCTCTTATTGGGGTGTTTATGGCATGGGATGGCTTCTTGTTCTATGTTTTCTGGGAGTTAGCCTTGATTCCCATTTACTTTATCGCCGCCATTTGGGGCGGGGAGAAGCGTCAACGGATTACCCTTAAGTTCTTTATTTACACTTTTGCAGGTAGTTTGCTCATGTTGCTTTCGATCTTGAGCGTATATTTCTTTACGCAAGGCGTAGATGGGAAGCATAGTTTTGATTGGGCTGCAATGCAACAAGCAAACCTCCCGCCATACATCGCACCTTGGGTACTGCTGGGCTTCTTTGCGGCATTTGCGGTCAAAATTCCGATTTTCCCCTTCCATACTTGGCAGCCGGATACCTATACCGTTGCGCCCACCGCCGGAACCATGTTACTCGCGGGGATTATGCTCAAGATGGGGCTTTTTGGGGTTTACCGCTGGATGATGCCCATTGCCGCCGAAGGTTTGCCGTACTACCAAGATTGGTTTCTGACCTTGGCCATCATTGGAGCCTTGTTTGGAGCCATCATCGCGATTAAACAAGATGACCTAAAGCGCTTGGTGGCATATTCCTCACTCTCGCATGTGGGCTTGATTGCCGCAGGGTTGTTTGTGGGTAATGAGTCGGGCGTGCAAGGTGCATTGGTACAAATGCTGAACCACGGCATCAATGTGGTGGGGATGTTTTATGTGGTACATTGGATTGAACGCCGCACTGGAACGCGCTCCCTCGAAAATTTGGGCGGATTGGCCGCGAAAACGCCTCGTTTTGCCATTTTGTTTATGATTGTTTTGCTGGGGTCTATTGCTGTCCCATTAACAAATGGCTTTGTGGGTGAGTTTTTGTTGCTCAATGGCCTTTTCCAGTACAACGCTTGGATGGCCGTGTTTGCCGGACTTAGCATCATTTTTGGAGCCGTGTACATGCTCCGCGTCTATCAAATGGTGATGTATGGCACGCTAAAAGCCGCTACTGCGGATGTAGAAGACGTCGGGAAATTGGATACAATCCTGTTAGCACCGATGGCCTTTTTAATCCTTCTCTTTGGGGTCTATCCACAACCTTTGTTTAACCTGACTGCCAAGTCCGTTGAGAAATGGTTAGCCCTTTTGGGCGGCTAAACATCCAACCCATTTTTTTGAATTATAGACATGAAAGCAATTATCATTTTGTTTGCAACCGCAATGGTGGTGCTTTTTACGGGGATTTCCGGTAAAAGGACGTGGTTGCTTCCGCTCTCGGTGGTGGGGTTGTTGGGTGCATTGGCCTCCTTGGTGTCCGATGCCTTTTTGCCCATCCTCTCCTATGGTGGGATGGTACGGTTCGATGGCTTTGGATTGGCGTACTCTGGCCTTGTAATTGGTGCAGCCACACTCATTTTTTTATTGTCTGGGGACTTTTATCGTGGCCTAAAACACACCTTGGCGGATCATTATGGCCTCTTGCTCTTTAGCTTAACGGGCGCATTGTGTATGTTCTCGTTCGAGCATATGGTCATGCTCTTTTTAGGCATCGAGATTTTGTCAATACCACTCTATGTAATGGCAGGTAGCCGCATGGATGACCTGAAGTCATCGGAGGCCGCCCTGAAGTACTTTCTGATGGGTTCTTTTGCCACAGGGATACTATTGTTCGGTATTACCTTGGTCTATGGCGCAACGGGAGAATTTGAAATTACCAAAATTCAACAAGCCTTAGACGTGAAAAAAGTTTATTCCATGCCACTGTTTAATACAGGTCTTCTCCTCATCATTGCGGGATTGAGTTTTAAAGTCTCCGCAGCGCCATTCCATTTCTGGAGTCCAGATGTGTATGAAGGAAGTCCTTCTTTGGTAACGGCGTATATGGCAACCATTGTGAAAGCGGCAGGATTTGGAGCTTTTTACAAACTATTTGTCTTGGGTTTTGGCCCAGAAACACCCTATTGGTCTATGACTATTGCCGTGCTTGCGGCACTTACGATGACGGTGGGGAACATCACCGCCGTTATGCAAAATAACTTCAAACGGATGATGGCATATTCCAGTATTTCGCACGCCGGTTATCTCATGCTGGGACTTTTAAGTGGAAGTGCGGGTAGTCAAGGCATTTTCTTATACCTAATGGCGTATGCAGTTGCAACCATTGCGGCGTTCTCTGTTTTTATGTTCGTCAACCGTGAAGATGATCTTGAGGGCGGTAAATTCTCGGCTTTTGCAGGCTTAAACAAAATAGATCCCCTTGCAGCGTTTGTGATGGCCCTTAGCATGGTTTCTCTTGCTGGAATCCCAATCACTGCCGGCTTTTTTGGGAAGTTTTTCCTATTCGCCGGGGCTTTTGGAGGATTTCCGTGGTTGGTAGGAATCGCCGTCATTAATTCTGCCATTAGTATCGCCTATTACTTCCGTGTGATTGTGGAAATGTATATGAATGATGCAAAGGGGGAATTGTCTTTTACTACTACACCCAAGGTGTATCGCTTGGTGATGGTACTGGCCGCCATTGTGTTGCTGGGGCTGGCCTTTATACCCGATCAAGTTCTGGCACTTGTTCCATAAGACTTGTCCACGGTAGCCACTTGTGCTATATTTGTACCTCTTGTTTCCCTGCTATCCTTTGGTGCGTGTATGGCCGGCCTTATTCCTGATTATGCCCATTTAGACCTGATTTCCCGCCACTTTAAGGCCCTTGGGGAGCCATCTCGGTTGTTGATTTTGGACTTGTTACACCGAAATGGCGAACTGAATGTACAGGAGTTGATGGAGGCCAGTGGGCTGCGTCAAGCAAACTTGAGCAAACACTTAGGCATCCTTTTGGATACTGGAATTCTTAAACGGCGAAAAGAAGGCGTAATGGCATTTTATTCCATTCAAGACAAGAGCGTACAAGGCTTGTGCCTCTTGGCATATAACCGCCTCATGCTTAACCGACGCGGTTAATCAGCGGACAACGGCCATCGTTGCAACTCGTACTTCCGATGCACCTGCTTCAAAAAGCGGAATGGCCGCCGCCGCTAAGGTTGCGCCAGTGGTGAGTATATCATCCACCAATAAAATTCGTTTCCCCACCATTTCTTCGGGCCGAAGCACTTTAAATGCCCCAGAAACATTTGCCCAACGGCTTTGGACGTCCAACTTGGTTTGACTTGTGGTGGAACGGCTCCGGACGAGGTTGCCCTCTTCTACTGCAAGGCCCAAGACGTGTGACATGCCTTTTGCCAGTTCCGTGCTTTGGTTATACCCTCGTTCAATTTGACGCAACCGCGAAAGTGGAACCGGAACCAAAACCTCCGCCTTCCAGTCCCCAGCCATTTCTAAAAGGTGATTTCCAAGCAAAGACCCAATATAGCGCCCAATTCGAGGGCGATTTCGGTATTTTAGCGCATGTTGCAACTTCTGAACAGTTCCACCAGCATCAAACATCCAAAGCGAGAAACCCGTTTCTAACCGTGCCTCGGAACGCCACTGGGTTTGTAAATGGGTCTGAATAACCTCCATAGACGGATGTTCAAGGGTGCGCAGGCAGGATATACACAGAAATGGAGTTGATTCCGTGAGAGGTTGTCCACACCCATTACACAAAGGCGGAAAAACCCAATGGCCAATCCCGTCAAGAATAGGTTGCCCAACATGGAAAAAGTTTTGAAGATACTGCATGAATTATATTAGGATAGGACGAATGTGGAAATTCAGAAGCTTTGTAATTCATAATTTGATGACTAAACTTGTCTGACAAGAATAGTTGTCAAATCATAACCCCTAAAAGCACCTATGCCTCGAATCCGCCGTGGAATGCTGGTCAAAAACCTGTTAGAGCACTCCATCGAAATCAAACTTTCCGCCCGTACATTGCTCTTGGAGGCCGGAGAGGAAGCCATTGTGACCCCCGGAGAAGCCCGTGAAGAGAACCTTCGAGAACACCTCCAACTCAGAACGGTAGCCGTTGTTAGACCCTCGACCGCCGAGGAGGAAGCACACGTTGCGCGTGCCATGCGCCAAAGTCATCATTAATAAACATAGTCTAAGTAAATGAAAATCCTGATCTTAGAGCCATATTACGGACGTTCTCGAAAGCGATTTTTGGAAGGCTTGGTAGCGCATTCTCGCCACGAAACACAGGTCATTTCAATGAGTGCCCGTTATTGGCAGTGGCGCTTGCAAGGCGGGGCCGTCACCTTAGCGAATAAGGCCATCGAGACCTTGGAGAATGGCTTCTCGCCCGATGTGGTTTTTGCCTCGGACATGGTGAATCTTGCCGCCTTCAAAGCCCTAACAAACGGGCGTTTTACGGGGATTCCTATGGTGATGTACTTTCATAACAACCGCTTAACCTACCCGCTATCTCCTGCCGAACACCGAGATCCCGCATTTGGATATATCAATTATCTATCGGCATTGGTGGCGGATCAGTTGGTGTTTAATTCACAGTCGCATTTGCAAGAATTTACCGATGCGCTTCCGGCATTTTTGGGGACATATCCCGACTATACCCACCTGGAAAAAACGCAGGAAATCCGCCAAAAAAGCCGTGTCCTCCATCGTGGAATTTCGCTTAAGCAGTTTGATGCCTTTTCGGATGCCGCCGAGCCAATCAATTGGGGTGTGGGCATGAAGCCGCCGATCATTCTATGGAACCACCGATGGGAGTACGACCAAAACCCACACGCTTTTTTCCGCTTGCTCAACCGTTTGGACGATGTAGGTTGTAAGTTTCGCTTGATTTTGGCAGGAGAACACTTTAACGAGGCGAACGAGTTTGGGCAGTCTTTTTCGCGTTTTGCAGACCGCATCTTGCATTATGGCTATGCCGAGGATAGTGAAGAATATGGGCGTTTGCTCCAAAGAGCGCATTTGGTGGTCTCTACTGCCGTCCACGAGTTTTTTGGGGTGACCCTTTTAGAGGCTATTTACTGCGGTTGCCATCCGTTGTTGCCTAATAAACTGACTTATCCAGAATTGCTACCCAGCGCATTGCATAGACCACTGCTCCATGCTCCAACGCTTTATCAAAACGAGGATGATTTGTTCGATATCATGCAAAGTATCCTAAAAGGCCAAGAAAGACCTTTGCCCCAACAAACCCTCCGCAGCATCCCTGAACACTTAGACTGGAAAACCCAAATCCGGGCGTTTGATGCGCTTTTTGAAGAGATCGCACCAACTTGAAAGGAACCTGTAAGAATTGTTCCCGCCATTTTTTTGTAAAAGCATGATATAAAAAACTATAAATATCCTCAAAACATGATCAAAGAAAAGGTGCTCGTTGCCTATGAAGCTATGGCTGAAAAATACAATGAGTTAATAGACCATAAACCACATAATGCCTATTACGATAGGCCCAATACACTGCAGCTTTTGCCAGAAGTGAAAGGGAAAACAATTCTTGATGCTGCTTGTGGGCCGGGAAAATATGCGGAGATTTTAATGGAAAAGGGCGCAAATGTATTTGGATTTGATATTAGCCCCAAAATGATTGACTTGGCCAATGAAAGAAACCAAGGTCGAGGGCGTTTTTTTGTACATGATGTACAAGACCCACTCTTTATGGTCGAAGATAAAAGTTGCGACCATATTTTGTGTGCATTGGCACTACATTACATAGAGGATTGGAACCCAACCATGAAGGAGTTTCATAGGGTGTTAAAAGACAATGGCTCACTCGTTTTATCTATCGAACACTCCTTTAACGATTATCTTTTTTTTAAATCGAAAAAATACTTCGAAATAGAGAACGTAAGGTGTACTTGGAAAGGTTTTGGAAAGCCCGTTGAAGTCAATAGTTATAGAAGACCGCTCCAAGAATCTATTGCACCACTGACCAATAATGGTTTTTATATTGATAAATTGGTCGAACCCAAACCAACAAAAGAATTTGAGAAATTAGACCCAAGACATTTTAAAGAACTCAATGACTTTCCTGCATTTATGTGCATTCGTGCTGTGAAGAAATAAATGGATAGTGGGGTTTAAGCTATGTTTGGTTAGCAATATACGCCTTGTAGAAAGTTCCCGCTCCGATGACGCTAAAACCCGATGAAGCTACATCTGGTCGAACAATCTTGGTCGTGTGCAAAAGTTGATTGCCAATAGTGTGATAGAACCGGCTTTCCTATTAGATATATAAGGCGAGGATGGGAAATTGGTTATGTTCAAGAAAAGCTACTAAACGCCAAAGCAAGTCCCGAACAATACTTTGTACGGGTTTCTGGATGAAGTTTGTTTTGTTATAGACCTTCGAGTGCTTCATGCACTAAATGGGATTCTGATTACTTCGCAGTATAGTCGCATAAAAAGACATCTGGAGGTAGGCACTAAAAGGTGGTGTCACTCAATAACAAATGAGGCCACCTGGTAGCCTGCAAAGATGCCTAATCCATTTTTAATATTGGATTCTATGGGCAATATACCTGAAAAAATATCTGAACTATATAACTCTTGTCTTAAGCTTGTTGAGAAATATTGGTACATGCTTTCCTCCATCGTATAAAGTAAAATCCGTTGTCGGGCTGGTTTGACTTCCTTGGCAAAACTACTCCCTTGTACACTAAACGAAACCGATGTCCCTCCCCCCCTAAATAGGTCATCCGGAAAAGCCAAAAAAACATACCTAACGCCACCAGCTTCGGTATCAAATTGGTTGCGTTCCCAGAAATTAAGCCCCGATTTTAAAACAGAATCATCTGTTCTGATGGATGAAATCCCAATCTCCCGAAAAGACCCCTTATGTTCTTCCTCCGATACGACCTTAAGCATATAATAATTGTTTTCTGTAGGATCATCTTTAAATGAAAAGGTAACATGATATAAAGGAAACCCATCAATCTGGGTCGCTTCTTTTCGGTAAGAGATATCGCCAATTGAAATAGGCGCAGGAATTTGGCCCTCTGCTTCAACGGTAGAAAGCCCATCTGCCATTACTTTAATGCTATATTTTTGCTTTGACCTTGGAAAAAGGCTTGGCAAGGTATAGCAAGGGATTGAGTTTGGGTTAATGGCATAGTTGTAAACCTGTATTTGCCGCTCCTCATATGGTAAAGTTGCCCGTAGAGTTCCATTTTCATACAAAAGCACTTTCGCATCCTTGATAAAGTGGTCTGTATTGGTAGCGCTTAAATGATTGTTTTGGATCCAAGCAGGTACATTTTTGGAAACAAAAACTTGCCACTCCTGATTTTCCGTAAATAAGGCATTTACGGTAATTTGCGGCTTATAAGCAGGTTTGAATTCCTCAGAAACTTGGAAGTCACACGAGACCTGCAAAAACGAAATCAGTAATACAATGAGGTTTTTCATGTTCATAGCTTAAAATTATATGAGACAAAAGGCAACACCGGAAATAAGGATATTTTTTTATAAACTTGAGCACCATTTCCTATTGGTTGTAAAAAAATAAAAAAGGGATTTTTCTTGTTGTACACGTTATATAGCCCTATAGATATCACTTGTTCCCCCCATTTTTTGGACTTAGTCCAATTCAAACCAAGATCCATTCGATGGTAGTTTGGCATTCTAATACCGTTTCTGCTAGGATACGAAAAATAACGAGGGGACAAGCCATGCTCGAGAAAGTCCCTTAAGAATGCTGGAGTAAAAATTGACTCTGGAAAGGTTGCGGCATTTCCTGTATTAAAGACCCAGTTCAAAGAAATATCCAATCCTTTTTTGAGCGTATGATTTAAAACCAACGATAAATCATGTCTTCTATCATAGGTGAAAGGAAATTTTTGCCCTTGATTGATCGCTGTAAATTGCCGATTGCTCCATGAAAGGGTATAACCGAACCAGCCGGTTGTCTTGCCTTCCTTTTTTTGAAGAAAGAACTCAATGCCATATCCTTCCCCTGTCCCTTGGGTCACATTGTCCTGCCAATCGCGATCATAATTGGTCATGAAACTTGCCCCTTCTTTATATTCAGTTGTGTTATATAGTTTTTTGTAATAAGTTTCCATACTAAACTCGTACTCATCCTTTAAGTGGGATACCCCAAGAGCAGCCTGCCAAGAGGATTGAGGTTTTACATTTTTAGTTGCAGGCAGCCATAAATCTGTAGGTAAACCAATTCCATTATTGGTTAAAAGATGGATATGCTGCTCCATCGTAGCAAAAGACCCTTTAAGTGCCCATTGCCCTAGTTTATAACGCCCAGAAAAACGGGGTTGAAAGGAGGAAAAAACAGTGTCTTCTACTTTATATTGAACCCAGTGCACCCCTAAATTCATTTTCAAGTTAGTTGTAGCTCTAAAATCATTTTCGATATACTCAACTGTTGTTCGTGAAGAGATATTTGCCTGCTTTTTTTGAAAGCTTACTGCCGATGTTGCGTCATCCGAATAAGTATTGTTATATGTATAAATACCGGGGTGAAATAGGTGGTTAATGAAACGAAAACCGAAGCGGATATTATGATTAGGGTTGGGGATATATTGGAGGTCAGTTTTATATCCGATATCCCGAACAGATGATGCGTAAAATGAATTGGAATGTTGTGTTATATTTGAAGAATATTCTGAAAAGTCACTTTGATTCAGTAAGTTATATTGACTGTAATTTAGAATTGTATTTAAAAATAGTTTCGGAGAGATGATATAATTCCACCTCAAAGTTGAGGTCAGGTTTTTCCACTCAAGTCCAGCATTTTCTTGTTTATCAATAAATAAATCTTTTTTTGAATTTTGTATATTCAGCTTGTCTTTCCCCCAATATACGCTTGCAAATAAATGATGCCGATAATTGGGCTTATAGTTTATCTTTGCATTTAAATCTCCAAAATAATAGCTTGGAATGATTTTATTCCCACTGGAGCTTTCTTGAAGTTTATAAATAGGTGTTAAAAAAGCATCAATATACGTTCGCCTAAAAGATAAAATATAACTTGATTTTTCCTTAAGAATCGGTCCTTCTAAAGTAGCCCTTGAAGCCACCAGACCAATAGAGCCTGTGAGTTTTGTCTTGTGCATATCGCCTTCTTTCATGGTAATATCCAATACAGAAGATAATCTTTCGCCATAGCGTGCTGGAAAACCACCTTTTATTAAAGAAATATTTTGAATGGCATCTGCATTAAAAACAGAAACAAATCCGAAAAGGTGCGCTGCATTATACACGGTTGCATCATCCAACAAAATCAAGTTTTGATCTGCTCCACCACCGCGAACATAAAACCCAGCCGTTCCCTCATTCCCAGCTTTTACCCCCGGCAAGGTTTGAATAGCCTTTAACACATCTGTTTCGCCCAAGAGGAGGGGGATTTTCTTGATTTGCTCAATGCTTAGATCCAGCACCCCCATTTGTGTGGTTTCTAAAATATTAGGAGTTGCATTAATTTCTACATCTGTAGATGTCGTTATATTTTCTTTCAGCTTTATAATAAGGTGAGTATCTTTGGTTAACTCTATTGGAATGGATTGGGTTGCATATCCCAAATACGAAACCATCAAGTTCAAGTGTTGGGGCGGAAGAGTAATGCTGAAAAAACCGTATTTATTGGAGACAGTGCCCAGTTTGGTATCCCTTATGATAAGAGTTGCTCCTGGTAAGCGCTCCCCACTTGCCAAATCTTGGATGTATCCACTGATGGTATATCGCTGTGAGTTTTGCTGCGCCTCGGCTGAAAATGAAAAAATGCTTGTCAATAAAATTAAAGAAATACGAGAAAAGTTCATTACTAAATTCAATTTATTTAAAATTAGAGCCACACTACATCTAAACGTAGTATGGCTCTGTTTATTGTGTAAAAAATACAAGGTCAAAATCCTTCAACTGCAACCTTATAGAGGCACTTAGTCCACATAATTAAGGCTACATGAACGAGTGCCACTCTGGAGAGAAGCCGTATGGTTTGTGTTCATATTTACACCAAAGGTATCAGACCAGCTATACATCCCAAGCTTTGTAACTTCCCCATCGGTATCGGTATCACTCCCTGTGCCTGGTAGGACAAATGGGCCAAGAGGTAATCCGTTATGGTATGTCGTCATACTACCTGAAACAGACACATATACATTGTTGAGATGCTCAGAAGTCTCCTCCCAACTAATCCCGCCAAATAATCTATTCCGACCTTTCTGCCAGTATGTCTTAGCCCCTGCTTCCTGATACACTCCGTAATTTGTGTTGAACGCCAACCCTAACATTCGATAGAGTTGGTTATTAATTCTATAATTTACAGGGGTTCCTTCACACCTTTTACTCCCCGATAAAATCTTGGTTTCTTTTTTGATTTTACCTTGTGTCTTAGCGAGTCCATCGCTTTTGTAAACAGATGCTTCATATTCTGTTACGATACCTTCGGAAATAACATAAACGCTGTTTCCAATTTGAATTTCCCCATTCTTGTTCAATACCGACTTAAATTGATCACTCATAGGCCAGTTCTTTAAAGGATGGACTTCATTTTCGGAATTCTTCATTTGCACAAGAGACGCTCTAAGAGAAGTAAACGCTGCCCCCTTATTTTCATGAATTGTATTCTTTGCAAAAAGCGATTGCATATAGCTTTGAAAGGAAAGTTGGTCATTAAAGGATAGGCGACCATCTACAATATTAGGGAAAACGTTAGACTTGCTATTTTTCTTCTTCTTTTAAAAGCGAATCGCAGCCAGAATAAAGAAAGAAAATAGCGAGTAGGCATAAAAGCCTCGTAAGAGAAGTAGGTTTTTTGTTCATAGTACAATGATAATAAATAATAAATAATGGATAAAATGAAGTTTATTTTATACTTCATGGTAAAACTAAGTATTAAAATCTTTTTTTTGAAAAATAATGAAAATGCTATTTTATTTTAAGGTTGTATTGATTTGATTTAGATACTTTTAAGTAAAACACATAAGACCGCTCTACCCAAAATCCAAGACGACAGTGCCGAGGGAGAGGCCAGCGCCACTGCCCAAGAGTAGGATTTTTTTGCCCTTAGGGGTAAATCCGTTCTGGAATAAGGTGGCAAGACCCAATGGAATGGAGGCGGAAATGCAGTTACCGTAACAATGTAGTGTTTCAACCACTTTAGAAGTGTCCACACCAAAATGTTGTAGAAAATAGGTGTTACCGTATTTGCTGGTTTGGTGGAGGATGATGTGGTCATAGTCATGAAGTGAGGTTTGGCTTGCGGATTCGAGGTTCTGTACAAAAGCGTCTAAGTGCTTTGTCGTTAGTCGTATCAGGTTTTTGCCATCCATACTAAAATAATATCCCGGATTTTCGGCGGTTTCTTGCGTCCCTCGATTGACCGCACCCCCGATCGCTAAATGGGCTTGCATGGCTCCCGAAGGAAAGTTTTGGAAGTTGGTATAAATGGGCTGGTAGCCCTCTACTTCGCTCGCTTCCAGAATCACCGCTACTGCGGCATCTCCAAATAAGCCAAATACTTTTTCATCTTTTGGCGTTAGGGCTTTTGAAGCAATCTCGGAGGAGACCAAGGCAATCCGCTTATATCGGCCTGATTGGAGGTATAAATGCGCTATGTCTAATCCATTCAAAAAGCTGAGGCAGGTGCTATCCACATCAAAGCATGGGAACGTTACGCGGTCATCGGTGAGTTTGGACTTCATGATGACGGAATTGTGTGGAATGGGGTAATCGAAAGAGCCGCTGGCCGAGATCAGCAAGTCTAAATCTTGGGGAACTAATTGGGCTTGTGCCAATGCAGCTTTTAAGGCTCGTGTCCCCATTTCGCAAATGGTTTCCTCCTCCGAAACATGGTGTCTGAACTGCACCCCCGTATTTTTTTCGATCCGGCCTTCACGTCCGTTTGCCAAGCGGTCTAAAGTGGTGGAGGCGATTTGGTTTTGGGGCAAATAGGTGGCAATGGCTGCAATTTTGATCCTCATCAACAGATCCGTTTAATTTTGCGTAGTTTAGTTCCCGCTTCTTGCACCACACGGTTTTCGACGTGATAGACCACGCCTTCAATCCCAAATTCGCCAAAGAGGGTGTCTAAGGTAGTGATAAAGCGGTTTTTGATTTCCTCGAAGGTTTCGGGCGTGCAAGCAATTCCCAGCTCCAAGTGATCGGATGCCGTTTGTACGATGCGGTATTGGGTAAACGCATTGGTAATCTGGGCGATGCGCCGCGCAATTAGATCAGGATATACGCGAATATTCTTAAAAATCAATACATCGTCGTCCCGCCCAATGATGCGTTCAATCGCCATACGTGCTGTTCCACAAGGGCAAGGCGTTGTTCGGATTTGCAAGACGTCATTCAACTTGTATTTTACGATAGGCTGGCTTGCCCGCGAAAAATCGGTGACAATCGGATAAAACCGCGTTTCGTCGAGCCACTCTTGCCCGAAGTGGATAAAGTCTTCGTTCAGGTGCATGGTTCCATGGGCACAAGTTACACCCAAGAACCCTTCTGTACATTGATAGACTTCGGTGATGGTTGTCTGAAAAGTGGTTTCGATCAAGGATTTATCGGCTTCGTGGAGTACTTCGGCAAAGGAGATCACTTGTTTGGGCGCAATGGCAAGGCGTTTTTCGATCTGGGCTTGGGCAATATCCACTAAGAGTGAAGGCTGTGAAGCCAATATGTCCGGTTGGTATTCGGCGAGTTCTGTCAATAATACAGGCAAGGGTTTAAAAAGGTCGAAATATCGAAATTGGAAAAGCGAGGATTGCACGGAAGCATATAAATTGCTGTTGGCCCGAAGGAAAAACGCCACTTTTTGTTTTTGGAACAGTTTAGGTCTTATAACCCGCTGCATGACCAAAGCTACCCATTTGGCCCGTTCGTCCTCCGACACCAAAAAAATACCTCGTTTGCCGCTTGTGCCTGTCGAAAGGCCAATGGTAATGCCATTAATTTCGGTTTTAAAATCGCGGCTTTTTTCTGCTTGAAGCGCAACGTTAAGTGCCTCTTCTTTCCGAATTTGGCAGGTATTGATTTTGTCGAAGTGGGCCATAAATTCGGTTTTGGTGATTTGTGGCACGGCTTCCCAATCGAAGGTTCGTCCGTTGAAAAAACGGGCATAAAAAGGGGATTTGCGTAAAACCCGTTGGGCAAAATCTGCTAATTTTTGCGTTTGATAACGCGCTAAAGCCTTTCGCGAACCAAAACGGGGTAAGAACGCATTTTTCAACCAATAAAACACGACTTTTAATTTAAAGCGCATGGCAAACGTGCTTAAGGGTTTCGGGACAATGGGTAAACAAAATTTTAAAATCGGGGTGCGCTTCTTCAAACCGCCGGATTTTGGCTTGCGTCTCCACAAAATCCGTCCATGAATCGAAAAAGAGTTTGACTACGCTGCGGGGCAAAATGCCAGTATGGTAACTGTCGTAAGCCCACGAAGCATCTGTACCAAAGAAGATTTTTTGGCCTTCATGCGCAAAAATAAAGCCCAACATTCCCCGTGCATGCCCCGGAAGTTTTACCACCTGAAAAGCCGTTTGCTGAAAAAGGCTCCAGACTTCCAAGCCTTCTTCGGTGATGGTTGATCCATCGGCAAGGGCTTCTAAAGGTTGGAGGCGCTCGGCAAAATCATCGGGTAATAAGCCATGCAAAATGCCCTTTTTTACAGCTTTAAACCCCGAAAGGGCTTGTACTTCTGCCAGAGCTGCTGTACTGCATATGAATGTTGCTTGGGGAAAATCTTTTAGTCCGGCAATATGGTCTCCATGAAAATGGGAGATCAAAATATAGCGGATGTCTTCCGGAGCTAAGCCTTTTTGAGCCAAAATAGCCTTGGCCGTTTCTTCATTCTGTAAAAACATAGGGGTCATCCACCGATACAAACGAGCCGGAAACGGTTTGGTGGCGCGGATAAATTCGGGGCTATATCCCGTATCCACCATTACATACCCCACGTTGGGCAGGTGGAGCAAGGCCCAAACCGCATAAAACGAGGTCTTACCACGTCCTGTTTTGGGATTGGCCACCGCTGCATGGGCAACACAATACCCCGATGCAAAAAAGTCGAGGCTCAGGTCTGGGTTTTGTGCCATGCTACATACTCGTCTATGCCTTCAAATGTGTTCATCACTGGTTGGTATTGGAGGCGTTCTTGTGCTTTGGAGATGTCTAAGGTCAGGTTCACAAAGAGAATCCCCACACCATAACGTGTTAAGGTCGGTTCTTTATGCGGATGGAAGGTTTTGGCGATGTTTTCCAATAAACTACCAGCAAAAAGCGCCACGCCTTTTGGGATTTTGCGGCTTGGTGGCTGTAAGCCCAATTGGGTTAAGGCATACTTCAAGGCTTCCCAAAAGTTTTGGGGTTGGCCATCGGTAATATTGTAGGCTTCTCCATAGGCTTCAGCGTCAGCCCGTAGGCAGCACGCAATGGCTTCAATTACATTACGGGCACTGGTTAGGTCACAAATATTTTCGCCATCACCAATTATTTTAAGCCGCCCTTTATGATAGGCTTCCAAAACACGTGGCAAAATCACGGTATCTTCGGCGCCAATAATGGCACGGGGGCGCAAGGCAATTGTTTCAATGCCTTTTCCGTTCATCTCCAATACGATTTGCTCTGCCTTCAGTTTGGTCTTGGCATAGGCATTGACCATCTTGGCGGGCAAAGGATCGGATTCCTTCACGCCAAAACGGTCGGTAAAATCGAAATAAATGCTGGGAGTGGAAATGAAAATAAAACGCTGCACCCCGTTTTTTAAGCTGGCCTTGAGCAAGGTCTCGGTGGCGACAATATTGGCTTGATGAAAGGCTTCATAGGCTCCAAATGGTGCGGAAAGCGCGGCACAATGTACCACAGCCGCTGCATTGTGGGTCAGTTGGTCACAAAAAACCGCATCGGTTAGGTCACCTGCCAAAAAGTGACAGCCTGCGGCCATGAGTTCTTCGGCGCGATGTGTCCTTCTTGAAGTGGCCAGAACGTTGTATTCGGGCAGGTTGGCCGCAAAGTGCTTTGCCACTCGTCCGCCCAGAAATCCCGCAGCCCCTGTAATCACCATGTTTTGGGTCATCTTAGTACCAAGTCTAAGGATCAAAAAGTTTTCGTAACGCTACGAAAATTTGTACTTCCATAAACTAAGGCAAGGGCTTAAATCCCCCAAGTTTTCCTTGTCTATATTTTACCTGACCTCTAAATGATTTTACCTGACCTCTAAATGATTTTACCTGACCTCTAAATGATTTTACCTGACCTCTAAATGATTTTACCTGACCTCTAAATGATTTTACCTGACCTCTAAATGTCTATTGACGTTGCCTACGATGCCGAGTTTTTTAAGGCGACCAAAAAACAAGCTAAGATTGTGGAGGCGCGCTTGTGATGGTGTAATGGAAAAAAGGCTAATTAGAAGAGGCTAATTTATTCAATACCCATAGCTTAATGGTTTTAAGTCACGTTCGCATTAAGGGCAAATGAGATTAAAAGATTGGCTTTAAGAGGGTGTAGAAACTTGTACGCCTGCTTCGCGGAGGTAGGTCACAATGCTCTCGGCGATAACCTCGGCGGTTTTGTTTTGTCCCATTTCGGAATTGATGAAAAGGGCGTCGAACATATTCGTGAGGGAAGCCATCTGAATGGTCACTGCTGGAACTTCGCTAAACCAAGAACTTCGGTCTAAGGCTGCACTTGGGATGTCTCTTTCCGGTGATAGGTCATTGGCCTGCATCATGTCCTTCAGGGATGCTCTAAGGTTTTTATCCAGAATATAGGCGGCTTTTTGGCTTAGACCTACAAGTCCCTGAGAGGCTGCCTTCTCGGACTTAAATCGGTCTGCATAAAAAACAGTAAAACCACTTCCTACACCAGAGTTCACATCTAACCGCACCAATAAGTGGGCTTGGTTGCGGTTTGCAATCGCTGCTCGCTCTGCTGGAGAGACGATATCATCCATATCATTGCGTGAAAGCAACACCGAGACCTTGTAACGGTCGTTCAAAATTTCAGATACACGGCGTGCTATTTCCCAATTGGTCTTGAGCGGAAAGGTGTCGTTGATGACCTGCCGCCCGTCGTTGTCCTTGAGAGGGTAATTGGGATCTAAGACTACTTGAATGGGTTGTTTGGGTTGTAAAAACGTAAGTAACGTTTCTGCATAGTAGAATGAGCCGCCGATGAGAAGAAATATGCTAAAGACAATAATCCAACGAGACCAACGCGGTGACGTTACCAGATCTGCATTGTCGGTAATTGTCCGGTGAGAAACAGCCATTTTTACTTGTTTCAGGTGGTGGAGGTAAGAACTATACTAAACCTTACGTCTTTATTTTTTGTTTCTTAGCCAGCTAAGACCGGAAAGGAGCATTATACTTGTTCCTACAATGGTTCCAGAAATAGATGTGGGAAAGCCTGTAACAGCGCCGGCCATTATTGCTTTCAGTAAACTGGTGCGCTTAGGGTCTCCTTCTCGTTTATACTGGAAATAAAAAACGCCCAAAGCAGCCCCCAAAAAGCCGATTGTCATGCTTAAGGGTAAACTAAGCCCCAAGGAAAAGAACTCGCTTCCGAAGAGGAGGTTGTCTAATAATAAGATCAAACCGCCACTAAATGGGCTTAGGTAGTTCTTTTTTACCGAAGGGGTAGAGGTCGGAGTGTCCAGTTTTTGTGGAGATGGTACTGCTTCTATATGTTTAGGGTGCTGTGTATTCGCCATTGTTCATTTTGTCTAATTCTTTTACAAAAAACTGACGGGTTTTTTCGGTCAATTCGTTTACATGTTTCGCCTCTAAACCAGCGGTCGGGATAGGAGGGTAGCATTTCAGAATAATTTCACCAGCATGAAGACGGTTGAAGTTCAGACGGTTACTATAAGTTGAACTTAACACGGGAACGAGAGGAACCTGTGCCTCTATGGCTGTGAAAAAAGCACCTTTCTTAAAAGCCCCTAAGCCTCGTCCACGGCTTCGGGTTCCTTCTGGAAACATGGCTAAGGAGATGTTACGGTCTTGGATTTGTTGTGCCGCTTGCCCCATGCGCGAGGTGGACTTGGAGCGGTTTTGGCGGTTGAGGATAACATTGCCGGCCAACCAATAGACCAAACCGAAAATTGGAATATAGATGATCTCTTTTTTCCCAACCGAGACCGTCCGCTTGGGGACAAAGGAACCCCATAAAAACATGTCCCAGTTGGATTGGTGGTTGCCGATAATGATGTTGGGCTGTTGCTGGGTAATGTATTCAGGATTAATCATGCGCACGCGAATGCCCAAGATACGTTTAAAGCCGTTTCCTAAAAGGCGTGCAAGAACATAGGTGTTTTCAGGATTTACGGGGCGAAAGAGGCAATAAAAAATCCCCAGAAACGACACGATTGCGCTATAAAGCCCAAAAACAACCAAACGCGGGTACTTTAGCATAAGGAAATTAGCATAAGGAAAAAGGTTGAGGGATAACGCCTTATTTTGTCAAGGCATCTAGTTGCTGCATGAGGTCTGGCGTCAGTTTAGGTAATACATCTAAGGCCCGAAGATTCTCGGTTAGTTGGCCTACCCGCGAAGCACCCAGAATTACGGTGCTTACATTTGGGTTCTTGAGACACCACGCAATGGACAAATGGCTCATGGGTATGCCGGCTTCGTTGGCCAATTTCTCGATGGCAATGGTTTTGTTCAAATTGTTTTGCTGCATCATCAAATCGCGCAACCACCCCAAGTCTTTGTTTGTAACGCGAGCATCTTCTGGAATGCCGTTGTTGTATTTTCCGGTAAGGAGGCCAGAAGCCAAGGGAGACCAAATGGTCGTGCCCATCTTATAGGTTTGGAAAAGGTGGGCGTACTCTTGCTCCATGCGTTTGCGAGACAAGAGGTTGTATTGGGGCTGCTCCATCACCGGAGCGATCAAGTGGTCGCGGGCAGCCACAAGATGCGCCTCCATAATCAGGTCTGCGGGCCATTCAGAGGTGCCCCAGTAAAGAATTTTGCCCTGCTGGATGAGGTGGGTCATCGTCCATACAATTTCCTCCATAGGCGTCTCTGGGTCTGGCCGATGGCAGAAATAGAGGTCTAAATAATCCACTTGTAGGCGTTTGAGGGCTGCATGGCAGGCTTCGACCAAGTGCTTCCGGCTGAGTCCGGTTTGGTTGGGCAATTTACCACCATCTCCAAAAAACACCTTGCTGGAGACCATATATGAAGAACGATCCCAGTTTTGGTTGTGGAGGATGCGTCCCATAACCCGTTCCGAGTTTCCATTTGCATAGCCTTCTGCATTGTCAAAAAAATTCACGCCGGCTTCATAGGCATGAACCATAAGGGCTTCTGCCACATCATCCGAGATTTGATTGCCAAAGGTGAGCCATGAGCCAAGGGAAAGGGCACTTACTTTTAGGCCCGATTTGCCGAGTTTGCGGTATTCCATATGGTATATAAAAGTGTGTTAAGTGCAAAAAATATAAAGGTATAAGTAATTGGAAAGTCAACAAAAATGAAGAACCAACGCTTTAAATAGCATCAGGGGCCTCTTTTAGGTAGTGGTCAATTCTGGTTTCGATCTCGTTTTTCAACCAAGCATCTGTTACAGGAACATAAAAGGGGATTTTTGCCGTTATTTTTAATTTTTGCGCATCAAAGACCACAGTTCCATCAATACCCATTTTGTTAAAATGCACAGTATCGCCTTTCCAAGTAGTGGTCAGTTCCAACTCCGCCGATAGTTTGTGAATCACATATTGCATTTTTTTGCGCATTTGCTCCAAGGTATAAGAATGGGAGCGCTCAATGACGATTGCCATAGGGAAAAGGTTTTGGTTAGGGGAATTGGTGAATATACGGACACAAAGACGAATTACCTGCTTGACATAAGGGGAATTTTAGCCGAACGTAATAAAGTATTGCAATACTCCTGTAATAAACCCTAATATACCACCAATCATGATGAGTTTGGTTTCGTCTTCTTGAAAGGCTGGCCGGAGGAAATCTTGGAACGAGGTGGAAGAAAGTTCTTTTACACGGGTAGAAAGCATGTTTTTGAGCAAATTGGCTTCTTGGCGCTTAAACTCGGTATCCCCCAAGGCAGAGGCCGTAAGCGAAATCACACGGTCGGATGCGGCTTCTTTCATATGGATATAATGTTCCAAGCCCACGACCCATTGGACGACGGGCTTGGCAATTCCGGCGACGTCATCCACTATATTCCGGATGTAGGTTCGGATGATAATTTGCGTTCGATCGGATTTTGGGCCATAGAGTAGGTTCTGGATTACATTTTCGACGGTCAGAATATCGTTTGCAATAATCTCAGACCATGTGACGGCGACCGAGGGCTGTCTCTTGAGGAAAAGCCCTTGTAGGACATAAGACCCAATCTGAATGGGGTTTAGCGGCTGGAATATAATCCGTAGGGCTACCCAGTTGGTCGCAAATCCTACGAAAATACCCCAAACGGGCAGTTGCCACCAAGCTGGATAGAGCCACCAAGCCAGCATTTGTAACAAACCAAAGAAGAAGCCAAGTACGGCTCCTGAATAGATGATAAAGTCGAATTCTTTTTGACCACAGGAGAGAAAAATCCGATTAATAATCGAACGGTCTTTTAAAACCTGATGCAGAACCAAGTGATGGACGTCCAATATTTGTTCTACATTCAAAGAGATGTCTTGCATCATCCGATGGACGGTAGCGGGAAGTTGCAGGCGTACTTCCTCAATAATGCGGTTTTTCGCTACTTCAGGCAGCACTTCCCAGACAGTTGGGTTTTCACGTAGGATGATTTCTTCGATATAGAAAGGCAGTTGGCGATCAATGATGGTGGCGATATGTGCTGCAATTTTATCGGGATCCATTGCATTGAACAGTTCTTTCACTGTTCCCACCTTGTTCAACGTGTTATTGGTGGTAATACGGGCCATTTTCTCGGCTCTTGCAGGCAGAATGCCGACCCAGCCCAGAAATGGCGGTTTCCCAATCGGTTTTATCGGATAAAAAAGCATCTGGATGGCGATCCAATTGGTGAACCAACCCACAAATGCTGCTACAAAGGGGATGCTAAAATATTGCCAGAAGGCGGGGTTGCTCAATACATCGAGCATATTGGGTGATGGAAAGCAGGGTTATGAAGGTCGCAATAAGGTCGTATATAATTAAGGATGTTAAAAATACAAAAGAGTTGATTATCGGAAAAGGAAAAGTTGCGATAAGTTGACCTCAACATTCAGGGATATGTGTGAGACCTGATAAATTTGCCGTCCTTGTACACCCGGAGTGAAGACGGAAATTTGGAATGGGAACAACAAACCCTTAACGTCCCTGTAATCGCTAAACCACGTTGCCACGACCGATCCATCGTTCAAAGGAGTTTCTGTGGCAATCAAGAGTAGGTTTTGGCGATCGTAATAGCGGGTGAAGGTGTTGTTTTTGCGGGCGTAAACTACCTTGAATACCCGTTTGTTGTTGAAAAAAGTTCGTTCAAATTGCATAATTTCCACGTCTTCGTCTTCTAATAAGGCGAGTTCTTCTTTGGCTTGTAACAGAGAAAGCCCATCATCTTTTGGAACCAACGATTTTTTACCGTCTTGTTCGATCCATGCCTTCTCTGGCGTATAGCGTAGTTTATACGTTTCGCGGATACCACCATTCAGGACTTGCTGTTCCACATAGCGGTAGCCGGGGAATTTGGAAATGGAAATCCGGAGTCCTTCCAAGTCGGTTTCGTCAATCTTGCCGGAAATTTGGGCTTCCAAACGAATGGAGTTTACCTGACGCCAGCGTTCTTCGCCGCCCGTAATATCCAAGTTTGCCCGAAACAAGTCTTCGGCACTGTCTAAGTAATAGGTGCGGGTTTGTGCATGAAGCGATAGCGGGAGAATGGCGAATACCAAAATCTGCTTTAGGAAAGTACGAAAGAGATACATTATATATTATAGGGTCTTAGGTTCATCATTAAATGTGCAATGAACGGGAGGAGTCCATTGCCATATGGCGTTACAAAGCCGAATTTCGTCTGCTTGTACCAAATCCTCAAGCGTGAGGTCTGCCTCGCTTGCCTTGGTGTGAGGTTGTGCCAGCACAAATTGCCGATATATCCCCGGTAATGCACCCGATTGGCATCTTGGTGTGAGCCAATGGCCATTCTTTCGGATAAAAATAGTTGAACGCGAGCCTTCCGTAACCAAGTTATCTTCATTGAGGAAAATGACCTCAAAGAATCCGGCCTTTACTGCACGGGCATACTCAGCTTCGTAGAGGGATCGCTGTGTGGTTTTATGTTGATAAAACGGATCTGAAGCGGATGTTCGTACAGGGGAGATACAAATTTTAGGTGGATTTTGCCATTGGGGCTGTTGTGCGATGGGCTGTGCGGTGTACTTGAAGTGACCATGTTCGTTAAGCGATATGCGTAAACGAGTGGGTTTTTGGGGTTTTTCGGTAGCGATAAATGTCTCAATAACTTCAAGGAAGTGTTGTTTTTGGAATGGGATCTGGAAATAAGCCGCCGATTTTTCCATACGTGCTACATGATAAGGGAGCAGGGGAGCACCATTGTCCCAGCGCATGGTTTCGAAAAGTTCGATCGGTTTTGCGGGTGGGTCGGTTAAAAATCGGGCTTTTAGCAAGCATTCGTCATACTCGTCGCTGGCGTTGGAATCCCAGACCACGCCGCTTCCTACACCTAAACTGCCTTTGTCGTGTTGTATAGTAATCGTCCGTATTGCTACACTGAAAACGGCTTTTTGGTTTGGTGAGACGTAGCCAATTGCGCCACAATATAGGCCACGCGGGTTTGGCTCAAGGGCGGCGATCCGTTGCATAGCACGTTGTTTGGGCGCACCTGTTACCGACCCACAAGGAAACATTGCTTTAAATATCTTGGAATAAGGCGTGTTTTCCACCAATTTTCCTGTGATAGTAGAGGTCATTTGGTGAAGGCTACGGTAGGTTTCGATGTCGAAAAGGGATTGAGTGAGGACACTCGCGGGTTCACAAATCTGTGAAAGATCATTACGGAGAAGATCCACGATCATGAGGTTTTCCGCACGGGATTTCTCGTCGTTTTGTAAATACTGGGTTTGTAAAAGGTCTTCTGCAACGTTCCGGCCCCGTTGAGTGGTTCCCTTCATCGGACGTGTGGTAATCTTTTGGCCGTCTATCTCAAAAAAAAGTTCTGGGGAAAGGCTCAGGAATGTCTCGGTTTCGGTTTGGAGGAAGGCACTATACCCCACTGCCTGCTTCTGGCGGAGGCTTTTATAAAAAGCAAAAACATCTCCCTCAAAATCAAATTGCATTTGTCCGGTGAGGTTGATTTGATAAACATCTCCTTCTTGGATGAGGGTGCGAATTTTCTCAATTTGCTGGGTGTACGGTACTCTTGACCAACTAAATACTGGCCTTCCGGCATAAAATGGAGCTTCATGTGTTGCGTCAAATGCTCGTTGAGGTCTTGTATAAACGCCAAACCATGCCAAAGTCTCTGGCAAAACAGGCTTTGGCGATACCGAGACAAAGGCGTACCCTGCTTCATAACTCAAAAATCCGGCAACAAAATAACCATTATTAACTGCCCGATCCACCTCTTCGAGAAGGGGAACTACTTGGTCTAAGTGGGTTGCCTTCAGTTGCGCAATAGGGTTTTGAAAGCATAAAAGACGATCCCCTTGGGCCAATGGATGGGTGGTCTCAAGTAGAATCGTTCCCGGAAGATGTGTCATACCCGCTTTTTTTTCATAATTTAAGCGCAGGAGCAGCCTTTTTTGAAGTTCTTCGTTTAGATTCAGCAGAGGATATTGTGGGATAAAAAAAGAGCCGATGTGGCTCCACATTCCACACCGGCTGTCCCACCATTATGTTTTAAAGACGTGTAGATAAGAGAAAGGTCTAAAGCAACTATTGCTTTGCGTATTAAGTTTAAAAAAGTTAAGAACTGTTTGTCACAAAATTGTCACAAAATTGTTGCAAAATTATAATTTCGGAAGCGCTTCCGAAAAAAATGATCTTCAGCGAATCCTGAAAGAAGTCTGGGGTTTTGAAGCCTTGCGGATAGGTCAAGAGGAAGTGGTGCGCAATGTGGTCGCGGGGCACGACGTCTTGGCCGTTTTACCAACAGGTGGCGGTAAATCACTCTGTTATCAACTGCCGGCGTTGTGGTACCCTGATGGGTTAACGCTGGTTGTTTCGCCATTAATCGCGCTGATGCAAGACCAAGTACAGCAGTTGCAAGACCGAGGTGTACGTGCGGCAGCCCTTCATAGCGGGTTAAAGCACCACGAAATAGACCAGATTTTGACGAATGCAGAGCATGGTTTGCTCCGGCTCTTGTATGTATCTCCGGAGCGTTTAAAAACCGAAATGTTCCTGATGCGGGCTTCTCGTTTGGCGGTTCGGCTATTGGCGGTTGACGAGGCGCATTGTATTTCTGAATGGGGCGAGCATTTCCGGCCAGCTTATCGTTTGATCAAAGAAACAAGAGAGGCTTTGGGTATGCCACCCATAATAGCAGTTACGGCCACTGCTACGCCCATTGTTCGCAAAGAAATTCGGACGTATTTAGGGCTTACCGAGCCCAAGGAAATTGTCAATGGCTTCGATCGTCCAAACATTAGTTGGAGTGTTTTTAAGACCGACCGGAAACGGGAAAAAGTGAGTGACATTATAAACAAGGTGGCCGGAAATGGAATTATTTATGCCAGTACTCGGCAACGGGTAGAGGAGTGGGCAACATGGTTACGTGATGAGGGGATTGCCGCCGAGGCATACCATGCTGGAATGTCGAACGTGTTGAGAGAGAAGGCGCAAGAGGCTTGGATGCGGGGGAAGGCACGTATTATGGTGGCAACCAATGCGTTTGGAATGGGTATAGACAAGCCAGATGTTCGCTTTGTGGTTCATGTGGATTTACCGGCAACGATCGAGGCGTACTATCAAGAAGCTGGTCGCGCTGGACGTGATGGGCAAAAAAGTTTTGCGATTTTGCTCTGGGATCAGCAGGATGTGAAAATACAAGAGGGCATGATCGAAGAAGGATATCCCTCGGCAGCAGACATTCAAAAGGTGTATGAAGGATTTTGTGCATTGGCACAAGTGGCAATTGGTTCGCTTCCCGATGCGCCCTTGATGGTACAGATGGAGCGATTACAAGAGGTTTCTGGATTTTCCGCCACCAAAATTCGACAGGCCCTGCAAAGTTTAGTGCATCATTCGGTACTACGGTCGGTACCAGTGCGCAAAAATCAGGGACAAATCCGGTTTTTACAACCTATCGAAACCATAAGGGGTTATGCGCAAACGCTGGAAAACGAGAAACTTGGGGCTTTTTTACTGACGATACTTAGATCGGTGAATGCGGAAGCTTTTTCGGGTTGGTACGGGTTGGATGTTTCTATTTTGGCTAAAAGAACAGGATTGTCTAATGAGCGGGTGGAAAAAGGGCTGTACTTTTTTGCATCGCGTAGCCTCCTTGCTTGGGTTCCGGCAGATGGTGCCCTCCGGTTTGAGCTTGCGGAGGCACGAACGGAGCGCTTGCTTTTGGCGGTTAACGAACTCACTGCCTCTAAAAAGAGGGCTTTGGTACGGCTAAAACACATGATTCGATTTGCGAAGCATGTTGGATGCCGTCGCTATTTCCTGCTTTCGTACTTTGGCGAGCGGGCTTCTTTGAATTGCGGAAAGTGTGACCATTGTTTGGGGAGGCATAAACCAGAGGCTATAACACCCGATGATGAGCCGCATCTAAAGCAAATTTTACGATATGCTGCCGATCAAACGCCGCAAGAAGTATGGGACGCATTTCGGGAACTCCCCGATGGGCGGGTAGAGGGGCTTGTCGAGTGGCTTTTGCATGAAGGATGGGTGGGGGTTAAGGAACCGCTTCGAGGGACATTTCATCTTACAGCTAAAGCATTGAAAAAAATGGATTGGTGGAAGTAAATGGTGTCCGGTTTCAGGTGCTCCCATTCTTATTGGGACAAAGTGGCTAACTGGCACATGTAACCGAAGCCAAAGCGTTAAAATCTAACGACGTTTTCGTTTGGCAACTCACGAGATTTCTAAATTAGAGGATTTGAAAGGTATTTGTGCCTATGGTAAGGAAATTCTGTGATGTGTTTCTTTAGGAAATAAGCTTAATTTGAAGGATTTAATTCGTTTAATAACAATAATTTAGTGTGGTTAATGGTTGTTAAGTTGTGGACGATCAAGTGAGAATGATGAAAACAAGTGAGAATGATGAAAAAATCTTGTGATTGTAAATTCAGCGGAAATTAGGCCAATTTATAGGTTTTAAATTTATTAATAACAATAATTTAGAACCCTAAACTTACGCTGAAGAGAAATCTTCGTGCCTGATGTGTATAAGTCCTTGTTAGGATTAGGATACATTATTCCTTGTACATATGAACTATATTTTAGATGTTCTGACGAAGATGATTTGATCTTACACATTCTTTTCACCAAGAAATCCCAAAAATATGGTAATTTCCACGTCAATCCGCAGAACAACATTACGCTTTTTGGCTTTTGGAGACCCCAATATCAACTTTTCCATGCGTTTTTTGGTGGTTTTTTTCATGGTGGGGCTATTTCTGACTGGGTGTCAGCGTACACAAAAATTGAACAAGCCGGAGGTGGGTATAGTGTCCGTGAAAGACGTTCTTCCTGAAATGCCTTCTTCTCCACAGTCACCAAAGCCTGTGAAAGCCAACAAGAATGAGACAGAAAAGCCAAAAAATGTTTATTCGGAGACGGCCAAAACCACCGATGGGACTAAATATGGCCAACCGGAGGCGGGAATGGCGCTTCTGCGGATAACCGTTGCCGATGTTTCGGGTACG
Organism: Rhodothermia bacterium; assembly: GCA_017303715.1. Classification (GTDB taxonomy): domain Bacteria; phylum Bacteroidota; class Rhodothermia; order Rhodothermales; family UBA2364; genus UBA2364. The sequence continues at coordinate 67,099 of JAFLBZ010000014.1, forward strand.
CCCGTTCGGGCGACAATTGCTTTTGAGCGGGGGATAACCTATGGATACCGGCTTTTTAGGCAGGTTCCACCCGGTGTTTATCGCTTGGAGGCTATGGCTACGGGCTATAAGCCGAAACGTCAAACGATTACTGTTTTGTCTGGCCAAGTGGTGAACCAAACATTATTCCTTGAAAAAGAAAAGCTATAAGTCATTAATTTATAAAGATATGATTCGTGAATTTCTGGGAATATTCCCAACGTTTAACGACAAGAACTGGATAGCTCCATCGGCGGATGTGATTGGTGATGTGGTGCTTGGAGAAGAAAGTAGCATTTGGTTTAATGCCACCGTTCGAGGAGATGTGAACCGTATTCGGATCGGGGACTTCTCGAATGTGCAGGACAATGCCGTAGTACATGTTACAAACCGAACAGCACCAACAAAAATTGGCAATTACGTAACTGTTGGGCATAGTGCGGTGGTACATGGCTGCACGATAGAAGACAATGTTTTGGTTGGCATGGGAGCCATTATATTGGATCATGCCATTATTGGTCGAGACTCGATTGTGGGTGCAAAAGCATTGGTTACGAGCCGGACGGTCGTTCCGCCGCGATCCTTAGTCGTTGGTTCTCCGGCAAAAGTGGTGCGCGAATTGACGGACGAAGAGGTGGCCTATGTCCGTAAATTTGCAGATAATTATGTCCATTATAGTGCAATCTATCGCGGTGATCACGTACCGGAGACGAATCCATTTTATGATATTCATGCACCGGAGGCATAACGCCATGCCATTTGTTGGCGCACATAAATTGGGATAAAACACACAAAGGTTATTTTGGGACGGAAGGGAAAAATGGTGTATCAAAATGAAATTGAGCGGTATATCTGTGATTGGCCGGCTTATACCTTGATGGATTCTGGGAAGGGTGAAAGGTTAGAGCGATTTGGGCCTTATGTGCTACGTCGGCAGGATCCACGGGCTTGGTGGCAAAAAGATTTACCCGAAGAGGAGTGGCAAAAGGCGGATGCAACCTTCGTGGAACAGCGAGATGAGCGGGGAAAATGGCATTTCAAGCGGCCAATGCCCGATTCATGGGGGATGGATTTTGGCGAAATATCGTTAGAAGCGCGCTTTACAGATATGTCTAAGCATGTAGGTGTTTTTCCGGAACACGCTCCCCATTGGGAATTGGTTTCGAACCGAATAAAAGCGTCTGGTAAACCTTTTAGGTTGCTCAATTTGTTTGGTTATACGGGCGTAGCCTCGTTGGTGGCCGCCGCATCAGGGGCGCAGGTCACGCATGTGGATGCTTCTCCAAAAGCGGTGGAGTGGGGGAAAAGTAGCCAAAAAAGGGCTGGTTTAGAAGAAGAACCGATTCGCTGGATTGTGGACGATGCTTTAAAATTTGCGCTGCGTGAAGGTCGAAGAGGTAGAGTGTATAATGGAATCTTGTTGGATCCACCCAAATATGGACGTGGTCCAAAAGGTGAAATCTGGAAAGTTGAACAAGGTTTACCGCCGTTATTGGAAGCCTGTAAAGCGCTCCTGCATCCCGAAAATGGCTTTTTACTCTTGACCATGTACGCAACCGAGGATACCGCCTCTACGGTAGGGAACCTGCTTTTTGATCTATTTAAAGAACGCTCTGGGAAAATTCGTATTGGCGAATTGGTGATTCCTCATGCAGATAGTAGCAAGCAACTCTCTGTCTCAATTTGTGGTATTTGGGAAGGGACGTGAAAAAGATTTGTGAAGCAAGGGGAAAATTAAAAGAACGGCACACTTTTGGTATTGGAATCGGACAACCCGCAGTCAGGTCGTCCGATTCTTTTTTATTGGGCGAGGATGGGTTTCATTTTGAGTCTTTCAAACGATCAAAGATGGGAGAAGGGCGAAAAATGTGATACATAATCCTTGATTTTTAGCCTGACAGCGCATAATTGTCCATACTCTAAAAAATGGGCACAATCCTTGTATGATTGTTCTTGTCATTGCAATTATTGGCACTCATTAGAAACTGCATATGCCTACTACATCACGATCAGAGCAAACCCCTAAGGGTATCGAGGTATTTCAACTCGGTACAACGTCAGGACATATAGGCGAAAAAACGCCAATTTTTGCAAAGACAAGGACGTATAACCATAAGAATATTCAACCACCACCGGGTCTTTCCGCCATAAATGTATTCAATTCTATGAAGGCCATGTACTCCATGACAAAGCGCTATGCTGCTGTTTTGACCGTTACCTGCTCGGTAATGATGTTCGGAATCGGTTTGTTGACACCGGTTCAAGCACAAGATCCTCAGCCTTATTTGCCTAAGGTATCAGGTACCATACGAAATTGTGCCGAGGTGAGCGCTTCAACGACTACCGATCCCGACTCTACTCCGGGGAACTATAATGATTCGGGGACTGATGCGGCCACTTCGAACGAGGAGGACGACAATGCCTGTATCAATGTGCCGGCCTTCGACCTTGCCATCAGGAAACTCCTGACGAGCGCGGCTACCATGCTACCGGGTGGAAATGCCACGTTTAGCATAACGGTGTACAACCAAGGCGCCTTCGATGCGACGAGTGTAATTGTTACGGATTACATAGATCCGGCCAAATTTGATTGTACGGCAAGTGCTGCACTTCCGAATACAGGCTGGACTTTTGACTGCGCGAGCAATCGGGCCACATACACCATTCCTACGGTTGCCAAAGCTGTTGCTGCGGATATGCCAACCGGAAAAGCCGCAACCCCGATCAGTATCACCCTCAAGACCTTGGGTACGGCTTCTGGATCGGCGACCAATGATTCCGAAATCTCGTCGGCCACAGGCGGAACCGATATAGACTCGGCGCCAGATCAAAACACCTCCAACGATGGTACGACGAAAGACGATGTGTTAAGCGAATCTCGTCTTACCCCAACAGGCACGGTTGCGGATCCTGCGGCGGACGAGGATGACCGCGACCCGGCCTCGGTTTCGTTCATGCAGCCCTTTGACTTGGCTTTGATTAAAACCCTCAAAGCAGGCCAAGGTCCCTCCTTCCAATCTGGTGGAAGTGTCACCTTTACCATCACCATTACCAACCAAGGTGGGACGGATGCCACCAATGTTCAGGTTACGGATTATATCCCGACTGGCTTGACGTTGAATGATCCCGCATGGTCTGCCTCCAGTGGGAAGGCCACCCTACAAACGCCCATCCCGAGTTTAGCCGCGGGCGGAAGTACCACACGAGACATCACCTTTACCATTGATGCGGGTGCAACAGGTACTATCCGGAACATCGCTGAGATTTCCTCGGCAACAGGTGGGACGGATATAGACTCTACGCCGGATGCTACCAATGGCAATCAGCCGGGTGAAGTAGAGCCAGTGGCCAAAAATGATGTCGTCACCGAAAATGGCACTACAGGTGGTGATGAGGATGACCACGACTGGGCAGAGATTACCCTCACGCCAATCTATGACTTGGCGCTGATCAAAACCCTTGCCGTAGGCCAAGCCTCTACTGTAACACAAGGCTCAACGGTGGACTATGTAATTACCGTTAAGAACCAAGGACAAGTGCCATCGGGAACCTTTGTTGTCACCGAGCAAATTCCGGGTGGCATGAGCTTTGTAAGCGCAAGTGGTTCGGGCTTTATCTGTGGTACGCCAAACTTGGCCGGTGCGGTTTCTTGCGCACATGCTGCGGGTATCGCGATTGGTGCAACGGCAACCATCAACCTGCGTTTGCAATTAGATGATGCCACCAAAGGCCCCTTCCGTAACTGGGCAGAGATCTCGGTAGATAGTGGCGATGATCGCGACTCTACACCAGATTCTAATACAGGTAAAGATGACCTTACGGGTACTGGCACGGATCCTAACGACTTGGTGAACAACCATAACAACATAGACTATACTGGAAACGACGACGAAGACGATAACGATTATGAAGACATCGCTGGTACACAGGTGTATGATCTCGCCCTTCGTAAGACCCTTGCTGCCGGACAAGCCAATCCGGTAAATCAGGGCGACAATGTGGATTATGTGGTTACGGTCTTTAATCAAGGGTCGGCACCTTCAGGGACGTTCTCTGTGACCGACCAAATTCCGAGCGGAATGCAGTATGTAAATGCGACCGGAACCGGATTTGCCTGTGCACCGAGCGGCCAAGTATTGACGTGTAACTTCCTTAATTCCTTAGCTGCGGGCAATACGGCACAGATCAACGTTCGCGTGCGAGTTACGGATGCGACCCAATCCATTATGCGGAACTGGGCCGAAATCTCGTTGGATAGTGGGGATGATGTGGACTCTACACCGGATACCAATACAGGTATAGACAATGCAGCTGGTACGGGAACAGACCCTAACGATGGCTCTGTTTCGGGTGGAACGGTTAAGGATGATGTTATTAATGAAGATCATCTAACTAACCCAACCCAAGACGAAGACGATAATGATTATGCCGATCTTACGGTAAATCCGGTCTTTGACCTTGCGTTGAAAAAAACCTTGGCTACAGGTCAAGCAGCAACCGTATTCCCCGGCGATAACGTGACCTTTACAATCACTATAACGAACCAAGGGCAAGCGCCAGCCACAAACATCCAAGTTACGGACTATATCCCAACCGGAATGACGTTGAATGATCCGTCTTGGACGGCTGCTGGAACCAATGCAACCCGCACTATCGCGGGCCCATTGGCGGCAGGTGCTTCTACGACGGTGGATATTATCTTGCGTGTTGGCGCGGCAGTTCCAACAGGTCCGCTCACCAATTATGCTGAAATCTCGGCGGCAACTGGTGGTACAGACATAGACTCTACCCCAGATACAAACCCCTCGAACGATCCGGGCGGTGTTCCAAACTCCGCTACCGATGACAAAGTGGATGGCAATGCCACCTCAAACCCAGCCGACGAAGACGACCACGATCCGGCACAAATCAACGTAGCGCCGCCACAAATCTTTGACCTCGCGTTGAAGAAAACTTTAGCGACTGGTCAAGCGGCCACCATCGCTGCTGGCGATAACGTGACCTTCACCATTACGGTCTATAACCAAGGATCGGTTACAGCACAAAATATTCAGATTACGGATTACATTCCGGCGGGAATGCAATTGAACGACACTGATTGGACGGCTGCCGGTGCAAATGCAACCATTACCATCCCCGGTCCACTCGCGATGGGTGCATCTACAACGGTGGACATTACCTTGCGTGTGCTTCCCACCGCAACCGCTGGACAACTGGTGAACCTTGCGGAAATCTCCTCCGCGCAAAAAACGGATGGTACGCCGGGTGTGGATGTGGACTCTACGCCGGATACCAACCCTACAAATGACCGTGGAGGTCAAGTTGGAACCCTCACCGATGATAAAATTGATGACAACAAGGTTGTTTCAGATCCAACGAAAGTGGACGAAGACGATCATGACCCAGCGGCCATTAATGTCGTAACGCTCTCGCTCGGAAACCGTGTATGGTATGACTTGAACAATAATGGTATTATAGACCCAACCGAAAGTGGTATTTCGAATGTGATGGTAAGCCTCTTCCGTGATACCAATCGCGATGGTACACCTGATGGAGCGGCCATCTCCACCACGACAACCAATGCGGAAGGCTATTATATCTTTACCGCGCTTACGCCGGATACCTACGTTGTGGAAATTATGCCGCCAACTGGATATACCTCTTCTACGGTGGACGGTGGCGATCCAGATAACGACATTGATTCCGATGATAACGGTGTGGTTCTAATTGGTGGAAAGTATCGCTCACTTCCGGTAGATGTCTTGTTGAACTCAGAACCAACGGGCGATCTCTTAGGAACCGTTGTGGATACTACCCCAGATAACAATAGTAACTATACCGTTGACTTTGGTCTCTGGCAACCGGTATCCCTCGGAAACCGTGTTTGGAACGATGTTAACAACGATGGGATCAACCAACCAGCAGAAACAGGTGTTTCTGGGGTGATGGTGAACCTATATAAAGATAGCAACAAAGACGAAACGCCAGACTCAACCACACCGGTAGCCAGTACGACTACCAATGCAGATGGCTACTACTTGTTCACGAATCTGCTGGAAGACACCTATATCGTTGAAATCATGTTGCCAACGGGCTATACATCTTCTTCAGTAGATGCCGGTGATCCAGATACTGACCGTGACGACTTAGACGACAACGGTACGGTGGTCTCTGGCAATAAAGTACGGGCAACCAATGTGATGGTGATGGCCGGAACTCAACCAACGGGTGAACCAGCTACACCGGGTATTACAGATGCCACACCAGATGCAAATGCCAACTATACGGTTGATTTTGGTATTTGGAAGCCGATGTCATTAGGGAACTTGGTTTGGTACGATGTGAACAACAACGGAGCTGTGGATCCCGGAGAAAATGGGGCATCAGGTGTTACCGTTCGTCTATATCGTGATACCGATAAAAATGGTACGCCAGACGGTGCAGCACTTGCCACGCAAACCACGAACTCAACAGGATATTATCTCTTTACCAACCTCTTAGCTGATAGCTATATGGTAGAAGTGGTTGCGCCAACAGGTTATGTATCCTCTACACCCGATGCCGTAAATCCAAATACGGATACGGATGATAACGATGATAATGGTATTGGTGCTGCCGGTGGAAATATCCGTAGCGGAACCCTGATGTTGATGACTGATGCTACGCCAACGGGTGAACCCGCAACACCGGGCTACACGGATGGCTCGTCTGATAATAATGCAAACTATACCCTCGACTTTGGGCTTTATCGTCCGTCCTTGTCGCTTGGTAACCGTGTTTGGTATGACGAAAACAACAACGGACTAAATGATCCGAGCGAAGTGGGGATTCCGAACGTGATGGTAACACTCTTCCGTGACTCCAATAACGACGGAACGCCAGATGGTGGCGCTGTAAATGCTGTCTTGACAAACACAGACGGGTACTACCTCTTTACCGATCTCGCTCCAGATACCTACATTGTAGAAGTGATGCCACCAACGGGCTATATCTCTAGTACCGTAGATGCTGGTGATCCAGATACCGACGCCGATGATGCCGATGACAACGGGGTACTCTTGGTTGCCGGTAAAGTACGGAGTAATCCTATTACGTTGGCAACCGATGCCGAGCCACAAGGTGAACCCGCTACTCCGGGTTGGGCAGATGCCGTGACCGATCGTAATGCAAACTACACCGTGGACTTTGGCTTCTATAGCCCACTTTCGCTCGGAAACCGTGTCTGGTACGACCGCAACAATAACGGTATTGACGACCCAACTGAAGTGGGGGTTTCCAATGTAACGGTACGCCTTTATGCAGATGCGAATAACGATGGCACGCCAGATGGTGCTGCGATAGGAACCACCACCACGAATACGCAAGGGTACTATCTGTTTAAAGACTTGCTCCCGAATACCTACATCGTGGACATTACGGCCCCCGCAGGATATGTTTCCTCGACGCCAGATGCGGGTGATCCAGATAGCGACCGTGATGACTTGGATGACAATGGTGTGGGAACAGCAGGTGGTGTAATCATCAGCAAATCCGTGACCCTCAGTGGTGGAACACAGCCCGTCGGTGAGCCAGCTACACCAGCTATTGGCGATACCACCCCAGATGCAAATGCCAATTATACCTTGGACTTTGGTATTTGGCAACCGATGTCGCTGGGGAACTTGGTCTGGGAGGACACAAACAATAATGGTCTCAAAGAAGGTTCGGAAAACGGAATCGGCAACGTGACGGTTTATCTATACAAAGATTCCGACAAAGATGAATCGCCAGATTCACCGACCCCGATTGCGCAAGCCACAACAAATGGGCAGGGCTTCTACTTGTTTACCAACTTGCCGGAAGACACCTATATTGTAGAAATAGTACCACCAAGCGGATACTCTTCAAGTACGGTTGATGCGGGTGACCCAGATACCGATGCCGATGATGGCGATGACAATGGCGTTATCCTGACAAATGGTCGTATTCGATCCTTTAATGTGATGCTGATGCCGGGGACTGAACCTACGGGTGAAGGCGCAACAACTGGATGGACTGATACCACACCAGATGCAAACGCCAACTATACCGTTGACTTTGGTCTATGGCGTGCGATGTCGTTGGGGAACCGCGTCTGGAATGATCCAAACAACAATGGTATCGAAGATGCTGGTGAAGCAGGCGTAGCAAATGTTCCTGTTAACCTCTTCCGCGATACCAACAATGATGGCGCACCAGATGGTGCCGCGATCAAAAACATGACCACCAATGCACAAGGGTATTACTTGTTCACTGACCTTACGCCGGATACCTATATTGTTGAAATCGTTGCCCCTTCAGGATATGTATCCTCTGCTCCAGATGCCGGAGATGCAGATACCGATGCCGATGATTTGGATGACAACGGGGTTGGAAATGGCGGAGGAGCCATCCGCTCCTTACCAGTTACCTTGGTCATCAACAGTGAACCAGTAGGAGAACTACCGACACCGGGCCTCACGGATACCGTATCCGACCTGAACGGAAACTATACGGTGGACTTTGGTATCTACCAGCCCGTTTCGCTGGGGAACCATGTGTGGGAAGACCGCAACAACAACGGTGTTAAAGATGGAACAGAGCCGGGTATGGCCAACATCCCAGTACGCCTTTATAAAGACAGCAACAACGACGGTAATCCGGATGGTCCCGCAATCGCAACCATGAATACCAATGCACAAGGCTTCTACTTGTTCAAAGACATTGGGGCGGATACCTACATTGTAGAAATTGTTATGCCGCCAAACTATCGTTCCAGCACGGTTGACGCCGGCGATCCGGACAGTGACCGCGACGACATGGACGATAACGGTACGGTATTGATTGGTACGGCAACCGTCCGCGCCCAGCCCGTAACGCTTACACCCGGTGGCCAACCAACAGGCGAAGGTGCTACACCGGGCTTAGCTGACACCACGCCCGACGCCAATGCCAACTATACCGTGGACTTTGGTATGTATTTACCGCCAAGTCTCTCGATTACCAAAACGCCAAACCGTCGCCGTGTGGCTGTAGGCCAAAACGTGACTTGGACGATTAGGCTAACGAATAGCGGGCCAGGTACTTCCTATGCCACCGTTGTTACAGACCAATTACCTGCCGGTCTCCAATATGTGAGCAGTACGGCAACACAAGGCTCCTATAATCCGGCAACGCACCTCTGGACGGTAGGGGATGTGGCGGCCAATACGTCGCCAGTACTTACTATGGTGACAACGGTTCTGGCAAATGGGCCATACCGTAACATTGCCATTGTAAATGGGCCAGATGATCCACAACTTCCTTGTGAAAATGATCCAACTTGTGATGATGATGAGATTGTACCAGATTCAACAGCAGACTTGCGCATTTACAAACGTGTGGACAAAGCTGTTGCCAATCCGGGAGAAGCCTTATCTTACACCATAAGTGTGCAAAACATTGGTCCTGCAGATGCTAAACAAGCGGTTCTCCGTGATCCGGGTATCACGGGTGTACTCGAAAATCCAGAATACAGCGTGGATGGTGGGGCCTTTGCAGCATGGCCTGCAACTGGTGTTGTAAATCTCCCAGACCCCATCCGACCCAATCAGACGGTGAATGTGGTCATACGAGGGACTATTCCGACGAGTTTGTGTTGTCGGGTGATCGAGAATACGGCGCAGGTTGATTCTCCAGATGACCCAAGTGGTCCCGAAACTTCACTGCCCGTGAAAACCTGCATCGGTGTACCGAATGTAACGATCGAAAAAGTGGTGAACCGGAATGCAGCTATTGTGGGCGACGAAATCGTCTATACCCTTACGGTTCGTAACCAAGGGAATGCACCAGCCTTTACGCTGAATGTCTCTGATGCGGGGGCGTTGGTCTTGAATAATCCGACCTTTACGATGAGTGGCGATGCCACAGGTTCTGGTACATGGACGGGTGCTCAAACCATTACCACTTTCACAGGCGGGAACTTCGCACCGAACGACATCATCACTATTATCATTCGTGGAACGGTTCATCCTGAATGGCAAGGTCGTGTGATCGAAAACATCGCACAAGTTTCCTCGCCGGATGATCCGCAAGGCGTTAAACCATCAACGCCAGTTCAAACGGCTGTTGGTACGCCAGACCTGAACATTACCAAAACCGTTGATAAAACCGCTGCAAGGGTTGGTGAAACCCTCACCTATACCATTGTGGTGCGCAACGATGGAACCAGTGCTGCTACCGCAGTAACCATAAATGACCCGATTGCTTCGCAATTAGACACCCCAACCTATACCCTCTCTGGTGACGCCACTGGAACAGGAGCATGGACGGGAACCGTAACACCTACTTTGACGGGTGGTACCTTGGCTGCTGGTGAGAGCATCACCCTCCGCATTACCGGAACAGTGGGTGCTGCTTTCCAAGGTCGTGCTATTGATAACGTGGCGCAAGCAACTGCTCCGAACGATCCGACAGGCCCTGTGACCACACCGCCTGTACAAACGGTGATCGGTACGGCAGACCTTGTGGCCGTTAAGCGGGTGGATAAAACGGCTGCACAAGTAGGCGAAGCAATCCGATACACGATTGACGTCACCAACGTCGGAACCAGTCCTGCCACCCAAGTGACCATCACAGATGGCGGTGCGCTCTCTTTGCAAAACCCAACTTATACGGTATCGGGTGATGCAACTGGCTCCGGTAACTGGACAGGCTCTCTCACCCTGACCACCTTCACAGCGGGTGGCCTTGCAAGTGGTGAAAGCCTAAGAATTGAAATCACAGGCAACGTAACCGCCTCCTTCCAAGGACGTGTACTGACGAATACCGCACAGGTCTCGTCACCACAAGATCCAACCGGGCCAGCGAATACCGATCCGGTAAGTACGGTGGTTGGTACTGCCAAGATTACGGCTGTTAAAACCGTGAACCAAGCGGCAGCCAAGCCGGGCGATGTATTGATCTACACCATCACGGTGCGTAACGAAGGCAATAGTCCGGCGACAAGCGTGACCATTAATGACGCACAAGCCACCAACCTGACCAGCCCAACCTATAATATGTTGGGTGATGCATCGGGTAGTGGAACATGGACAGGATCGCTAACGGTTTCCACCTTTGTTGCAGGCAGTCTTGCGCCGGGTGAATCCGTTGTCATGACCATTCAAGGTACGGTTCCGGCTTCGGCACAAGGTTCTGTAGTCTCGAATGTGGCACAAGTGACCTCGCCGCAAGACCCAAGCAGTCCGTTCACTACTCCGCCTGTTACCACGACAGTGGGTGCGGCTGACCTGAGTGCGTCGAAAGCTGTAGATAAAGCAAATGCAAAACCGGGTGATACCGTAACCTATACCATCGTGGTTCGGAACGACGGTCCGGCGAATGCAACCCAAGTAACGATTAATGACCAGAATGCACTTGCCTTAACCAGTCCAACCTACACGCTTACCGGAGATGCGACAGGTTCGGGCGCATGGGCAGGAAGCCTAACGCTCAGTGGCGCCCAGTTCGCAGGCAATGCTTTAGCATCGGGAGAATCCCTCACCCTAGCCATTACGGGTACAGTTCCGGCTTCTGCACAAGGAACGGTCATTTCAAACACGGCACAAATAACCTCGCCGCAAGATCCGACCGGCCCAACGGTTACCCCAACCGTTCAGACAGCAGTGGGTACAGCCAGCCTTTCGGCAACCAAGTCGGTGGATAAACAAACCGCTAAACCGGGAGATCCGCTCACTTATACCATTGTGGTGCGCAACAACGGAACGGCAGCCGCGACACAAGTGACGGTGGATGACGGCCAAGCGCTTGCCCTGACCAGTCCAACCTATGCGATAACGGGTGATGTTACCGCAAGTGGCAACTGGACGGGTAGCCTAACGGTCAATGCCGCACAGTTCCTGAGTGGCGGCTTGGCACAAAACGAGTCCTTTACCGTAACCATCACGGGTACAGTTCCGGCCTCTGCTCAATCAACGGTTCTCCGTAACGTAGCCGCTGTGTCCTCGCCACAAGACCCAAGCGGGCCAAAGCAAACGCCTCCGGTAGAGACTTCAGTCGGTACTGCACGCCTTAGCGCAACGAAAACGGTAAACCGCCAAACGGCCAAGCCGGGAGATTCCATTACGTATGCCATTACCGTCACCAACATTGGATCGGCAACGGCCAATACGGTTACGGTGGATGATGCCAATGCGCTTGCCCTGACCAACCCAACCTACACCGTTGTTGGTGGAACACCTGCAAGTGGTACATGGACGGGTAGCTTGACAGTAACCCCAGCGGCGGGTCTAACTGCCGGTGAAAACATGACCGTCACGATCACTGGCATATTGCCACAATCGGCACTGGGTACAGTATTGACGAACACCGCCACGGTTTCGTCGCCACAAGACCCAACTGGTCCCGTAACCACCGCTCCGGTTCAAACGGCTGTTGGAACGGCAGACTTGAATGCAACGAAAACCGTTGATAAAACGGCTGCTCAGGTGGGCGATGTTCTGACCTATACGATTACCGTGACCAACGATGGAAATGCAGATGCCACCAGTGTGACCGTAACCGATGCAGCGGCGCTCCAGCTAACCTCCCCAACGTTTACGGTGTCCGGTGACGCATCAGCGGCATCAGCGCCATGGACAGGAAGCGCAACCATGAGCACGTTTGCAGGTGGTGGTTTGGCTAAGGGTGAATCCGTAGTGATCACCATTCGCGGAACGGTTCCGGCTTCGCTACAAGGTCGTCCGTTGGATAACGTGGCCACGGTTTCGTCGCCACAAGACCCAACAGGTCCTGTAACCACGCCTGTTTCGCAAACGGTAATTGGAACGGCGAAACTGACTGTCTCGAAACAAGTGGATCGTGACATGGCAATGCCGGGAGATGTATTAACCTATACGATAACCGTAAATAACATCGGAACCAGTCCTGCAACCGGGGTGCAAGTAACCGATGTGCTTGCTTCTACACTTACTGGTGCTACCTATAGCGTAAGTGGCGGTGCAACAACGGCTTGGCCAGCTACGGGCGCCATAACCCTCGCGAATCCCATTCCAGCAGGTGGCTCCACAACCGTGACCATACGCGGAACGGTTCAAGCTAGCCAATTGGGGAAATTGCTCGAAAACACGGCACAAGTGTCTTCACCAAGCGATCCAACTGGAACTTCTAACTCGAATCCAGTACGGACAGCTGTTGGAACAGCGGATCTAAACGCAATGAAGACAGTCAATAGAACGACTGCACAAGTAGGTGATACCATCGTTTACACCATCACGGTACGGAACGACGGTATGGCACAAGCAACTAGTGTCAACGTAGCTGATGCAGGTGCATTACAATTAACCAGCCCAACTTATGCGGTTTCTGGTGATGCGTCTGGTAGTGGTGCATGGACTGGGTCGTTAACGCTTTCGGCCTTCACAGGTGGTCATTTGGCACCGGGAGAATCTGCAACCATAACCATTACAGGTACAGTTCCTGCCGCCGCCCTAAACTCGGCTATTAAGAACGTAGCGACCATCACGTCGCCGCAAGATCCAACAAGCCCTGTTTCTACACAAGAAGTGACAACGTTGGTGAATACGGCGGACTTGAATGCAAGCAAAGCCGTTGATAAGACCGCCGCTAAACCGGGGGATCCGCTTACATACACCCTAACCATCCGTAACGATGGGAATGCGGCTGCAACAAGCGTAACCGTTAATGACCAAGCGGCGCTCGCGCTGACGAATCCAACGTTCCAAATCACGGGTGACGTACCTGCGCCTACGCCTTCAGCGACATGGCCAGGTAGTGTAACCTTCACTGGATTTACTGGTGGTGGTTTGGCTCCTGGCGAGCAAATTGTGGTGACGATTTTGGGAACCATCCCAGCGTCCGTACAAGGTGCTGCACTACGGAATACCGCCATTATCTCCTCCCCGCAAGATCCGTCTGGCCCGACAACAACCAACGACGTCTCGACGGTTGTAGGAACCGCCAAATTGGTGGCCGTGAAAACCGTTGACAAAGGTGCTGCTAAGCCGGGCGACCAGTTGACGTATGCGATTACCATCCGCAACGAGGGTACGGCTAATGCGACGAGCATTACCGTCAACGACGCGCAAGCCTTGGTACTTACAAGCCCACAATACACCCTCAGTGGTGATGCTTCCGGTAGCGGATCATGGACGGGTTCACTTACGTTAAGCAGCTTTACCGCAGGCGCTCTTGCCATCGGAGAAAGTGTAACGGTTCAGATTTCCGGTCTTATTCCGCAATCTGCGCAAGGATCGGTTATCGAGAACGTAGCCTCGGTTGTGTCTCCGCAAGACCCATCCAGTCCAGTGAAGACCGATCCCGTTACCACAACGGTAGGAACGGCGAAACTGACGGCAACTAAAACAGTGGATAAAGCAGCTGCGAAGCCGGGCGATCTGTTGACCTATACCATTACGGTTCGCAACGATGGAACCGCGACGGCGAATACCGTAACGGTTGATGATGCCGATGTAATGGTACTGACCAACCCAACCTATACCTTACAAGGGGATGCGTCGGGGAATGGTAGTTGGACGGGTAGCTTGGTGGTTACACCGAATAGTGGTCTCGCTGCGGGCGAATCCTTCATGGTGATCCTTCGTGGAACGGTTCCGGCCAGTTCACAAGCAACCATGATCAAGAACGTCGCCACTGTTTCTTCGCCGCAAGATCCGAGTGTGCCCGTCTCTACACCGCCAGTGAATACCAATATCGGTACGGCCAAACTTGCCATCACCAAAGTGGTGAATAAAACTGCCGCACAGGTAGGTGAGACCTTGATCTATACAATAGTCGTAACCAATGACGGCCTTGCCAATGCCGAAACCGTAACGGTGAACGACCCGCAAGCCCTTGAACTGAATAACCCAACCTATACGTTGGCTGGAAAAGCTACGGGTAGCGGTACATGGACAGGATCAACGGTTGTTACACCAATTGGTGGCCTTGGGGCTGGAGAATCCTTCACCTTGACCATCAGCGGGGCGATCACGCAGACCTCGCAAGGCAAAGTGATCAAGAACATCGCGTCGGCCTCTTCACCGCAAGACCCCTCCGGCCCCGTTAGCTCGGTAGAGGTTGCTACGGTAATCAATGGTGCGGACTTGGCGATCTCCAAAATGGTGGATTTGATCTCAGCAAAAGAAAAAGACATTCTGACGTACACCTTAACCATCCGCAACGACGGTTCTGCCAATGCAAATTCGTTGACGGTTACGGATAATGTGGCACTCGAAAATACAAGTTATCGTATTAATGGTGGTGCAAGCGTATCTCCGTGGCCGGGTGTACTAAACCTCGCTGCCGCGCCAATGCCGCTTGTTCCGGGTGGAACCCTCACCATCACCATCAGCGGTCGCATTCCACAAAATGCAACGGGTATCATTGAGAACCGTGCTCAAGTCTCGTCACCAGACGATCCGACGGCTCCGGTACTCTCAAATCCAGTTCAGACCATTATCGTGGGCGAAAATCCGAAGTTGATCATTGACAAACGCCTTGCAAATGTGGTGGCGAATGGCAATGGAACGTATAACATGACCTTCGAGACCGTTGTGACCAATACGGGCGATGTGGATCTGAGCAACTTCCAAGTCATGGATAACTTGCTCAATACATTCTATAATGTAACCACACCGATCGTAAGCCATGGTGCAATCACAAATGGCACGGTGGTCTTCTCTGGTACAACAAGTGGTACAGGCGGTACTGGTGGCTTTAATTCTGGATTTACCGGAACGCCATCCGGCTCCATCAACCTCTTGGGCAATGGTGCAACCTTGGCCGAGGACGGAACCGCAACCATCCGCTTCACGGTAACGAATGTTCGTCCGAGTGGCAATGGTCAGTTCTCCAACGTGGCTACGGCCCAAGGAACAACGCCGCAGAACGAAACCATATTCGCAAAAGACGATGTAGGCTTTGGCTTCGGTGTTCCTTCGTTGGATGTCGAAAAGCAAGTGATTGAAGTGGTGGATCAAGGCAACGGTACATTTGTCGTTACCTATGATGTGCGGATGATGAACACGGGTACGGTACGTCTCACCAACGTCCAGATGACGGACGATCTCCGTGCAGCCTTCCCAAGCCCGATTGCTATTAGCTCGGTTCGGACGCTATCGGCAGACAGTAAAGCGGCATTGGCGCTAAACGGTGGATTTACTGGAACAGGTAACAATAACCTCTTGACAGGTGGCGCTGGCTCGACAATGGATGCGGGCGCGGTTGCAACCATCCGGATGGTGGTTACCCTGAGCGGCTTACAGTCCATTGCCAATCGTGGGCCATTCACCAATGCGGTTACAGCTACGGCAACCGATGCAAACGGAAATGCAGTTACAGATAATGACCGTGCGCTCCCAATATATCTGGAAGATGCTCCGGTAATTGGGGTGAGTAAAGTCGTTAGTGCTGTGACAGGTGCTTCTAATGGCGCCTTTGATGTGGCCTATGACATCACTGTCACCAACCTAGGAACCGTAAATCTTGAAAATGTTCAGATCACCGAAGACCTCCACAAGACCTTTGTGGCTGGGCAAACGAACCCTGTACTTTCCTATGGTGTACAAAATCTCACGGTAGTTTCTGGCTCGCTTACGGTGAACAATAACTTCCTCAGCAATACCTATGTACAAGCCATCAATAACTTGGTGAATGACACCAATCTGTTGGCTCCGGGTAATGTACTGGCGCCGGGAGCCTCGGCAACGGTACGTTTGGTCGTGCGCGTTCAGCCGAGCCAAAGCAATCGTGGTCCGTTCAACAATACCGCGCTTGCAACGGGCGATAGCCCAAGCGGACGTCAAACGGGTGATACCTCGAACAATGGTCCGGTTGATCCAGATGGGGACGGCGACCCGAACGAGCCCGGTGAAAACAACACAACACCGGTGAGCTTCGAGTCTCCACAAATTGGTGTTGCGAAAACGGTCACCACGGTTGTGAATAACAACAATGGAACCTACGATGTGACGTATCTCCTGAATGTGAAGAACATGGGCCAAAGTGTTCTGAACAACGTACAAGTAACGGATAACCTGACCAATGCCTACCGTGTAGGCCAAACAGGTGGAGCCTCTGCCATTCAGGTACTCGGTGCTACACCTGTAACGGTGGTCAATCCCGCTACCTCGCCAACGGCATTGGTGGCCAACAATGGCTTCAATGGCACGTCAAACATAAACCTCTTGTCAAGCGGTCGTCTAAATCCGGGCGAAGGGGCAGAGCTTATGTTTACGGTACGGGTAACACCGGGTGGAAACCTTGGGCCATTTACCAATACGGCAACGGGTACGGGTCGTGGGCCTAATGGAACCACTACCACTGATGTTTCGAACTATAACCCGACCGACCCGACGAACCCTGATCCAGATGGTGATGGTGATCCGACGAACAACAACAATGGTACACCAGTATCCTTCAACGAACGTCCGGTGATCGGTATTGCCAAGCAAGTGGTAAGCGTGGTTGGCCCTGCGCAAGATGCCACAATCCCAAGTGGTCAATACAAAGTGACCTACGATCTCTTGATTAAGAACCTTGGTGATGTGGATCTAAAAACGGTTCAGATTACCGATGACCTGAAAGAAACCTTCGTAGGTGCACTCTTGCAACCGGTATTGTCCTACCGCGTCACTTCGGCGACGGTAACACAACAACCTACCGGCGGAGCGTTAACGCTCAACAACGCCTTTGCAAGTAATGCCTATAACCAAGCCACAAATGCACTTACCAACGACATCCGCCTCTTGACAGCTGCTTCGAGTACGCTGCCAAAAGGAACGACGGGTATCGTTCGGATAGTGGTGCAGGTACAGCCAAGTGCATCCTTTACGGGTCCGTTCACAAACAGTGCGATGGCTTCGGCACAAGGTCCGGGTGGAACGCCGACCGCTGATGTTTCAGATGCTGGAACTGAACCCGACCCGAACAACAACGGCAATCCGTTTGAGTCGGGAGAAAATGACCCAACGCCAGTGTCCTTTGAATTCCCGCTCATTGGGGTGGCGAAAGACCTGACGAATACAAAATTGAATCCGGATAATACCACAGACATCACCTTCACCATCGTTGTGAAGAACTATGGCCGCGTGGTGTTGAACAATGTTCAGATAACGGATGACCTTAGCAAGACCTTTGGTGCAGCCCTCGTAAGTGTGGTTTCCGCGCCGAAGTCTTTGGGTGGCGTATTGGCTACAAATGCAGCATTTAATGGTACGACCAACCAAAACCTCTTGGCGGCCAACCAACGTCTGAACCCCGGACAGTCCGATCAAATTCAGCTTACGGTGCGTATTAATCCACCGCTCAGCCCCGCGCCATATTACAATACGGCCATCGTGACAGGTACAAGCCCAACTGGAACCCCCGTCCGCGACGAATCGGTTATGGGCAAAGACCCCGATCCTGATGGAAATGGCGATCCGACAGATAATACCATGCCGACCGAAATCCGCATGTCCACCGACATTCGCGTGATGAAGATGGCAGATAAACCGAATCCTGAAGTGGGAGAAAACGTGCTCTTCACCATTACTGTTGATAACCAAGGCCCATATCCGGCCACCAATGTGAAGATATCGGATGTTCTGCCACAAGGCTTACAGTATCAGATTCACCAAACCAGCCAAGGTACGTTCGATCGGAACACTGGAATCTGGACGGTGGGCAACCTGAAGGTATCCGAAGGAGCGACAATGGAGCTTACCGCAACGCTAACAACACCGCTCTCGGTGGTCAATACGGCTTGTTTGCACAGCTTCGATCAATCCGATCCCGACGCTTCCAACAACTGCGGAAAAGCGGTAATTGTACCAAAGAAAATGGCTGATCTCTCGATTACCAAAACGGTTGACCAAAACCGTCCGGTCATTGGCTCAACCATTGAATATACCTTGACGGTGACGAACAAAGGCCCAGCCATCGCAACAGGTATCAAGGTGACAGACCAACTACAGCCCAACCTCCAGTATGTAAGCCATACTTATGGAGATGCAACCGATACATATGACCCAAGTACGGGTATCTGGAATATTGGTAACCTAACGGTTGGTCAAAATGCCACTTTGAAGATCAAAGCGCAGGTCTTGCAAGGTCCTGTAGTGACCAATATTGCGACCATCTCTAAATTGGATCAGATTGACCCTGACCCAACCGATAACCAAGCGATTGTGACGATCGCGGTAGGTTCGCCACAAGTGGACATCGTGTTGGTGAAAAGGGCAAATGGCCAGACTTCGGCAACGGTGAACCAAAACGAGGAAGTAACCTTCCAAATCACCATGACGAACCAAGGGCCGGATGATGCCAACAATGTGATCGTGAAGGAACTGCTACCGGCTGGCATCAAATACACCAATGGATCGGCTACGGCCTCTGCTGGCACATATGATGAAGCGGCTCGCGAATGGTCAGTAAATATTCTACCTGCAAACCAGACCGTTACCCTCACCTTCAAAGGCAAAGCCGAGGTGAAAGGAACGGTGGCGAATGCGGTGCAACTGATTTCAGTCAATGAGTTCGACCGAAATCCATCAAACAACTATGCTTCTGCCATTGTTTGTGTGGAATGTGGCTCGCGGATTGCTGACCTCAAGATCACCAAAACGGTTGATGAACAAATTCCGGCATTGGGTGATGACATTACATTCACCATCCAATTGTACAATGCTGGACCGAATACAGCAACCAATGTAGCGGTAACCGACCTCTTGCCAAGCGGAGTGAGCTTCATCTCGTCGAGCGATGCTACCTACAACCCAGTTGGCGGTGACAATGTCTGGAATGTAGCCTCGTTGCCGATAGATGGGAAAGCAACCTTAACCGTGAAAGCAAAAGTGACGGGTATGAATCCAATGGTGAACTTTGCCTCGGTGACAGGAATGGATCAGCGGGACGACACGCAAAACGTGGCTTCCGTAACCGTTACACCACGCATGATGACGCCAAGAACAGGTGCAGACCTCCGTGCTACAAAAGCGGTATCGAATGCAGCACCTCGCGTAGGTGATGATATTAGTTTTACGATTACCGTCTATAACGATGGGCCGGAAAATGCCACCAATGTTCGGGTCAAAGATCCATTGCCACAAGGAACGACCTTGGTCTCGACAAGTGGTGCCGGAACTTATGACGCTGCAACTGGCCTTTGGACGCTCGGAACCATCAATAGTGGTTCGCAAGCGCAGGTTGAAATGGTCGTGAAGGTGGGTCAACAGGGATTCCGCGAAAATGGTATCAATGCCTTTGCGGATAACCAAGACCCGAACCCGCTCAATAATGGCAATTATGCAGCTTGGTGTGCTGATTGTGGTGCGATAGATCCGGCAGATCTTGTTCTGACGAAGGCGGTAAGCAATGCCGTTCCGAAAGTAGGTGAAACCATTACCTTCACTCTGACGCTCAAGAACAACGGCCCGAACAAGGCAACCGGCGTGGTTGTTCGCGATCTCTTCCCACCAAGCTTGCAATTTGTACCATCCTCTGTACAAGTGTCCAGTTCGGACTTGAACTCTGCTGGAAACTTTGATGGCCTCAACTGGAATGCGGGAATTTTGGATCCGGGTACGCAAATGACCTTGAAGTTTGATGTTCTGGTAACAAAAGACTTGGCAGTGGCAAACGTAGCTATCGTTGCAAAGTCTAATATGCCTGACCCAACACCGGGTTATGCCATTGTAGCCATTACACCACAACCAAGTGCAGGTTTGGCAGACCTCTCCATTACCAAAACCGTCTCCGAACAAACGCCAATGCAAGGTGGTGAAGTCACCTTTACCATCCGTGTGACGAACAACGGGCCTTCCACCGCAACCAATCTGAAGGTGAGGGATCAGTTGCCGGTCGGACTAACTTATATCTCGGACGACGACGCGGCCAGCTACAACCCGAATGCCGGAGATTTCCTCTGGAATGTAGGCACGCTGGACGTGGGGGCTTCGAAAGAACTCAAAATCCGTGTTGCGGTAGCTGCCGGAGCAAATATTGTGAACACCGCTACGGTGGAATCAATGGATCAAACCGACCCGAACGGCCCTGCCTCTGGATCGGTTACGGTCAAGCCAATCGTGATGATGCCGGGTGCAGATATGACGATTGACATGACCAGCGCTCCGACGCCTGCTACCTCGCCGGGAACGTACAAATACATCTATACCGCACGGAATATCGGTAGCGTGGCCGCACAAGGCGTGACCTTCACGACCGTTCTTCCGAATGGCGTAACCTTCAAACCTTCTACAGTAACGCCAGCTACAGAATGGGCTTGCTCGAACAGTGGACAGGTGGTGTCTTGTATCTACCTACCGGGCAACTTTAATCCGGGTATGACACGCTTTGCCAGCTTTGATGTGGACGTTGCACCGGGCTTGGCAGGAGGCACAAACCTCTTTGCAAACGTTGTGGTCAATGCAACCAACGACACGAATGCAGCCAATAACTACGATACCGAAACAACCGTAGTGGGCGCGCCAGCCAGTGGTGCAGACATGACTATTGCGGTAAGCGATGCACCAGACGTAGTATCTCCGGGTGGAAATCTGATCTATACGTTCTTTGCCTCCAATGTTGGTACACAACCGGCTCAAGGGGTCTCCTTCACCACAACCCTGCCAAACGGTGTAACCTATGTACCGGGTAGTGCAAATGGTGCGGATTGGAACTGTGTGCAAGATGGGCAGAAATTAACCTGTACCTATAAGGGCACTGACTTTGCGCCGGCAACAACCAGTGTTGTGACCATTAACACAACGGTTTCAGGATCCGTACCGAATGGAACGACCTTGACCAATGTGACGACGGTTTCGGCAACACGGGATGATAATCCTGCCAATAACAATGCCGTAGAAGTGACCTATGTTGGATCCGTTCCAAACAGTGCCGACATGGTGATTGTGAAAGAAGGCTCCGCACAACAAGTGAATGCACCGGGTAGCCTTACCTACTTCTTTAGTGTTCATAACGTCGGCAACCAACCCGCTACGGGCGTCAGTTTTACGGATCTGCTTCCTGCTGGAATGACCTTTGCAATAGGAAGTGTGAAGCCGGCTGCCGAGTGGAATTGTTCGGTGAATGCTCAGGTTGTAACCTGTTCCTTCACACCGGGGACGATGGGCGCAAACACCTCTCGCTACATGAGCTTTGATGTAAATGTAGCTGGTGGATTGGCGCAAGGAACACAACTGAAGAATACGGTAACCGTGGCCGCTGCAAATGATGGCAACTCGGCAAACAATACCTCCGAGGATGTTGTTACCGTTGGATCGGTTAGCTCCAGTAGCTTGGCCATTACGAAAACAGGGCCAGCCGAGGTATCCGCAAATAGTGTACTGAGCTATACCGTCTCGGTTCGTAATACGGGCAATACTATACTCTCTAATGTAGCCGTGCGGGATATTGCGGTGAACGGTAACCTGACGAATGTAACCTATTCCTTGGATGGCATTGCATACCAAGCGTGGCCAAGCGCAGGAAGCATCACCCTACCGGGTGTGTTGAATGCAGGTGAAAGCCGCAACCTCAGCTTGCGTGGAACTGCTCCGGCCTCTGGTATTGTCCTCAATACCGCCTATGCAAGTGCAACAGGTGTGGCCGAAGTGGCTTCCAATACCGTTTCAACAACGGTAACAGCGCAACAAAATCCGGGCTTTGATGTGGCCGTTTCCAAAACAGTGGATAAAGCCACACCAAACGCAGGTGAGATGGTTACCTACACCATAACGGTTCGTAACGTCGGTGCGGGAACAGCCACAAACGTGGTGGTGAATGATAAACTCCCAACAGGACTTTCCTATCTACCATTCGGCTCCTCCGCAGAGTACAATGCTGCTACCGGAACTTGGAATGTAGGAACCCTGACAAGTGGTCAGTCCAGAACCATCACCGTTAAGGCAACGGTTAATGCCAATGCAACCGAGTCTATCGTGAATGTGGCAACTGTGGCATGTGGTAACTCTGCGCAAGTATGTGCCGATGATAACTTGGCAAACAACGTTGCAGCAGCCATTATCAGCCCAGTCCCATGTACGCCGGCCCATCAGGGTGGGGTAGAGTCTAATGGCTCGCGCATCATCCAATTGGCTACCGCACTCTTTGATTGGAATGTGAAAAAAGCTGAACGCTTGCAAACCAATGTGATCAAGAATATTGTCACCTTTGCAGGGCCAGTAGCTACAGCTGCCGAAGCGATTAAAGATGCCATGTCGCCGCCTGATGGCTTGGAAGTCTTCTTCCCAACCTCCGGTCCGGAGAATGCAACATCGGTGACCTCGACACCTGAAGGCATCCTGAATCCGTATGTCTCCAATGCCAACGCTGTATATGGTATGGATTATAGTACGGGTAACCGGAGAATTGCAGCAGGTATCGCGACCCAAACTTCGGCTGCGGTCTATCAACACTCCAAGCAAACTTGTGACCGCCTTGCCGGATCTTCACTTGCTTCCGTTACAACCATGACCATCAATGGAAACAACTTCATCACTACAAAGCTTAATCGCGACGGTATGACGGATTGCGCCATTTCCTTTGTGGCTTATAAAACGGCAACCGGATATGTGATTGATAGCCGCTTCACCTTGCCGGAATACAAAATTCCATCGGGTGCAACCAATGTGCTGAACTTCCAACTCTGGGGTACAGCGCCACAATATGCCGAGTACTTGGTGAAAGAAGTGCTGAATAAACTGCAACAAGATGGTGGTAGCATAACCTACTTGAATGGCGGTGCTACGGCTCCCGTAGTTCCAAATGTCTTCGTGAAGAGTGCAACCTACGAAAACGGTGGCCTAACCTTGGTGATAGAGAATGGGGCTGGAGCCTCAAGCCTACGCCTTAAAGGTGCAGTGACCCGTAACGAAGGTGGTGCTGCGGAACAAAAAGACTGGACGCTCTCACTGAATCCGTCACAAACCACACAAACGGTGGTCGTACCAACCGGAAATGTCTTCGACGTACAACTCGAAGTTTCCAATACCACCAATGCAGACCGCGACCAAGTCTATATGCAAGATGGAATTTGGGCGCATAACCCGAACGGTGGAACCGTATCCTTCGCAGTGACGCCACAACCCAATATCGTGGAACTGCGTGGTTACAAAACCCTCGAACGGAGTGCACGGATTTCGGGCCAAACGTCAGGCGTTTCTGGAAGCGACTTCGTGAGCTTGTCACGCTACTTCAAACCGGGTTGGGGACGTCAGGTGCTCAATGCCGCACCGGGTAGCCCAACAGGACAGTACGATCAAATCGAGTTCTTTGCACAAGGAACGGGAACCGTTGAAGTGGCCATCAAGAAGAAGAGTACAGACTGGAACGACTTGTTCCGCACAACCATTACGCTTACCCCAACGGGCCGCGTACAACGCTTCTTCTTCACGCAGTTTAAACGGACTGCTGGTGGAACCCTCCTGCCAGACGACCTCGAATCCATTGTCTTCTATGTGAAGGGTTCTGGAACAGGGCGCACGAGCTTCGATCTGAATATTCGTGACCTACGCTTGCGGAACTCCTTTGTACCGAACGACGGTGAAACCGAATTGCCTTCCGAAATAAACCTCGGTCAGAACTACCCGAACCCGTTCAACCCGACGACCACGCTCAGCTTCGATCTGCCTGCGGCAAACAAGGTGCTGATCGAAGTCTATGACGTGCTCGGTCGGAAGGTGAGCGAAGTAGCGAAGGGGCAATTCACTGCTGGTCATCACGAAGTACTCTTCGATGCCTCCAGCCTCTCTAGCGGTACTTATATCTACCGTCTGAAAGTGGGTGATAAGGTGATCACGAAGAAGATGACCCTCCTCAAGTAAACCATCGCCTTCATTGGCTCAGATAAGCGAAGCGGCAACCTCTATAACCGAGGTTGCCGCTTTGTGGTTTTAGGTGCGTTTCGGGGGGTGTTATGTTGGCTTGATGTTCTCGATGCAACGGGCAGCGTTTAGCAAGCCTGATATTTTTTCCGCTTTGAATTTAACCCCATGCTTCAGCGTGGGGTTTGGTGCAACTGCCACCACTTCGGCTTTAGCCATGACCAAGAAAAGCCCCGTAGGGGTGACATCTTCAGAGAAATCCGACATCAAACGAAAAGAAAAACCCCGCAGGATGGCATCTTCGTAGAAAGCCGTTTCCAGCGCACGGCATACATGTTGGGGATCGTTCAGGGCTAAAGCCCAATGCTATTTTGGGGCCTACTACTCCGTCCTAAAGGACGGAGTTAATGCCTTGCTCCACTTTTCATCTCTGCCAAGCGATTCCTTTTGGGTTTGTACGCCTACTACTCCGTCCTAACCGACAGGTTAATGTGGCATTTGGATTTGTTTTTATTTGCTTTACGTCCCCATTCAGACGAGCAACGTTGCCACCTGTTCTCCGGCATCATTTTGTGGTTTATTATGCTTTTCAAGTTTTAGGTCGTAGTTGTATTAAATGAAACAGTATGTTTAGACTTTAATGTCAGGGCTAAAGCCACTTCTGGTGGCCGTCACAGAAAAACCCCACGCTACAGCATGGGGTTAATACCAAATTGGGAAGTAGGTGGCAACGCCGCTCGTCTAAACAGAGGTGTAAAACAAGCAAAAACAATACTTATGAAGCAGTAACGTTCCCGTTTTGCACGGAGGCGTCACGCAAAAACTACGCATAGCGTGACATTAACTTTGTAATGGAAAAAGCGGTTTAATCGCCCTTAATAGGTGTAAAACCCCTTACCACTTTTTTTGCCCAAAAGCCCAGCCGTTACCATATTCCGTAGCAGCGGACACGGGCGATACTTATCGTCGCCAATTCCGTTGTGGAGCACTTCCATGATTGACAGGCAGACATCCAATCCGATAAAATCAGCCAAGGCAAGTGGCCCCATAGGGTGAGCCATGCCAAGTTTCATCACCGTATCAATGTCTTGTGGCGTTGCAACACCCTCCATAACGCAATAGATAGCTTCGTTGATCATGGGCATGAGGATGCGATTGGAGACAAAGCCGGGATAATCTTGAACGGTTACAGGTGTCTTACCAATTTTTTCCGAAAGCGCGAAAACCGTTTGGTAGGTCTCGTCCGAGGTCTGGTAGCCGCGTACAATTTCCACCAATTTCATCACCGGAACCGGATTAAAGAAGTGCATCCCAATCACTTTATCAGCACGTTTACTTTGTGCGCCGAGCCAAGTGATCGAAATGGAAGAAGTATTGGAGGCTAAAATTGCCTCCGGCTTAGTGGCCTCGGCAAGGGATTGATAAACGTGTGCCTTTATGTCATCTCGTTCGGCAACAGCCTCTACCACCAGATCTGCATTTTCAACTCCTTGCACAAAAACAGTGGTTGGTGTGATGCGGCCAAGCGTGGTCTCGGCATCTGCCTCCGACAAAGCGCCTTTTTTAACCTGTCGTGCTAAATTCTGTCGGATCGTCTCCATGCCTCTTTGTAAGACCGCTTCGGTGACGTCCACCAGCGAGACCGTATAACCATTTTGGGCAAAAACGTGCGCTATGCCGTTCCCCATAGTGCCAGCACCAATCACCGAGATGTGTTGAATATCCATAATGTTTTGGATTTTATTGATGTCGTATGAAATATGTTTTTTGGTAGGATCTATATGTTAGCCAACTTTTTGGTGAGAGCCTAAAACAAAAAAACAGATGCTGTGTATAAGTTTTTGACCAAACGAAGACACAAATGACATCTGTTTCCGACCTAACGGCTCTTTTGGAGAGCGA
>JAFLBZ010000015.1 GCA_017303715.1 Rhodothermia bacterium
TTGGAACGCATCCGTACCATTGGCTGCACCATTCCAACCTCCAGTTTTGGTCGCTTTTAGGCTTGCGCCACCATCGGGCAGATTTTCAAAGCGGAACCCGCCATCGGTACCCGAAACGGCATTCAGCGCGGTGGCTCCAGTTGGGGTTAATGAAACCGACATTCCAACAAGTGGTGTTGCAGCAGCATTGGCATAGAGGGTTTTACCTGCTACCGACGCTTTTGAGAGGGTAACCTGACCAGCGGTATAGCCGACATCCATTTTATTGCCCTCTTTGTCTGCAATTTCGCTTTGGGAAGCGTCCACCGAGATATTTCCTGTTCCTCCGTTATAGGTAAAGACCAAGTCACATAGTTTACCATTTTCAATATTGATTGGACTATTTCCACCTGTTCCGTCAAACCAAATAAGGGTTAAGACACCATTCACCGCATTCGCTGTAAACGTAACCCCTGTAGGGGCATTTGTAACCGAGCTAAAGGCAAGAACGGCAGGATCGAACCCAACTTTTAGGGTAATAGCACCCACATTCGCAAATTTTGATACCGCAACAGGCACATTAACCGGCTGTCCTACGCGGGCGTTTGCATTACCGATAACCAAAGAAGCAGTATTGGATGTGGTTCCAGCCGCTTGCTCTACTGTAATGGTTGTAGGGCTACCTGTTGCCCCTGTCAAAGTCACGGTTACTGCTCCGGAACGCAAAGCTCCAGTATTGGCGGCGGCCTGTGTTACAACCTGTGTTGCCGAACAGGTAGTAATGGTTAGCCATGTGGCATTAGAGGTACACGTAGGGGTATTGGCGCTGTTGGTAATACTCACCACAAAGGTAGAAGCCCCGCCCCCAGCAGCCACTGTTTGTTGGGCTGGTGTGACGGAGAGGGTAGATGTTTGGACAGCAATTTCCACCTTGGAAGCAAACACTTCAGTTATCCCTTTATACACCACATAAACATTCCCATTTTTCAAAAGTAAAGTTGGCGCTCTTTGTACTCCATCATAAGGTGTATTTGAGTTTAGATTTTTTTCATAGCCAACTTTCCATTCGTTGCCTGATTGATATAGTACCTTTAGCTGTGTAGAGTTTTGCAGGGCAACTATTGGTATATCATTATCAGTTAGCATTATACTAGCACGGCGACCAACACCTTCCAATGTAGTTATTTGTGAAAACGACCAAACACCATTTGAATGCTTTGCAATCTTTATGGCCGCACCGTCGCTATATACCACATATAGTTCACCCGTTTTCGAGTGAGCAGCACCGCCAAACTCAATGTTGTTCCCAGAAATGATGTCATTGGAAGTAGCTGTAACAGAAGCCCCTGAGCCATTGACTACTAAATGTGCAAGTCCTTTTACAGGCAAGTTTCGAGATCCAAAAAGATGGATTTTCTCATCGCTCTCCCGAATAACCTGTAGATAGCCAATATAGTTACTGTAATCGGTTATCCTAAAACCTTCCCACGAGCTATCGCTCGCCTTACGGAAAGACGCCACGAAATATCCAGCATGAGCAAAAGAGTGAATTATTGGCACTCCGTTTGACAAGAATTCAATTCTGGGCCAAGCTCCGTAATTAGAATTTGAAAACACCTCACTTTGAGAAATTGAAGAACCATCCCATATAGTATATGGCATCCGAAAACCATAGTTATCCCCTGTTGGTGCTTGATAAATCAATGCAAGTTTACCACCATCAGGAGTGATTTTTAAGTCAGTATGATCAGCAGAAGAAGCCGTTGACTGGGGTTCAATTTCCTTTAAAAGCCCTGACTCATTCACGAGATGTAGCTTTGTCCATTCTGTTGCATCCGGATATCCAGCTACTGTATTTGCTGTTGGATCCAAGGCAGCTATAAAAGTAATCTTGTTATTAAACAAAACTGCATTTGAAATACTTTGCAATCCATTTCGAGCATAAATAACATCTGAATTTGAAGATAATACGGAGATGTCAAAACCCATACTCACCGTTCCTCCTTTTCCATCATTGGCGGTAATTGTGATGGTAGATGTTCCTGCTGCAATAGGTGTAACGGTAAGTGTTGTACCCGAAACAGTAGTGGTTGCAATACTCGTATTAGACGAGGTTGCGGTAAACGTTAATACATCATTATCAGCGTCGGTAAAAACAACCGGTGAAGCCGTAAGGTTTCGGCTGAATGTTTGACCTCCAGCCGTTAAAGATTGGTTTGTAATGGTATTGGCAACGACTGGAGGCTGGTTAGATGGTGCTGAAACTGTAAGCAACACTGATACAGTTTTATTGCTGACGCCCGTAGCTCCAATGGTTATTGTTCCACTATAAGTGCCAGCCACCAATCCAGACGTATTGATAGAAGCCGTAACCGTGCCACCATTTGTACCTGATGTTTGTGAAAGCGTAAGCCAACTTGCATCATCCGTTGCTGTCCATGAAAGGGTACCACTACCTGTATTTGTAATACTAAACGTTTGTGTTGCTGGATTTACCCCAACCTGAGCAGCAAATGTAAGGGATGACGGGTTTAAGCCGATCTCTGGTAAGGCGGTAGCTTGCGGCGTAAATTTAAGTTGACCAAATGTAAAACTTCCAAATGTGCCAGCACTGAGCGTTACCGTATTGCTTGTTCTCAAATCGGTGGTTGTGGTGCCAACCGTAAAAGTAGCCGAAGCGGTATGGGTCTGAAAAAGGCTATTGTTCCAAGTTAAGGTGATATTCCCTGCTGGAAAGCCTTGTGCATCTTCATTAAAGCGAAAATTAACTTTGTATATTTTTTCTTCAATTATAGCACTTCTAATGTCGGTATAGTATTCATTCCCACTCGCGCCCATGCTGGCATAAAAACCCGAAGGGGGTGCAGGTGGTGCAATTACATCAATTCCCACATCGGCGTTATTGCTTGCACTGGTATTTACACCAACGGTCAGAACCTGAGAAGTGGCTTCATTGGATACCGTAATGGGAATGCTAAAGTTTTGTGCCTGGGTACTTAAGGGTAAAAAGAAGCCAAGCACCCAGAAAAATATACGGGTGTTCATCGTATTGAATTGTTTAGGTGTTAAGTTATTTTATCGGATACGGGTGATTTTTTTGGTGAGTCGTTGGTGTGCCACCTCAATCTCAAAGATGTAAACGCCAGTTGCAACAGGCAAGCCAGATTGGGTATTCCCATCCCAAAGATGCCGATAATACCCTGCTTTGTGCGGGCCAAGCTGCCAAGACCGAATCTGTCGTCCTAAGTTGTCGAAAACCCTCATTTTTACGGAAACCGCATCCGTTGCCAGCCCATATTGAATCTCTGTATGGTGGGTAAATGGATTCGGAAAGTTTTGGCTGAGGGCCAGTGATTGAGGTAGGTCATGATAGGTTTCCAATAGACGTACATGTTCCCCCATTGGAAGACTGATTGTTTTTCCTATCCATAAAGGTTTTTGTACTCCATTGGCTAATTGTAGGCTATACCGCCCCTTGGTAGGCAGTCGCTGAAGCGTTACTTGTATTTCTTGTGGTGCACTCAGACGAATCATCGTTTCTGGTGTCGCTTCTTGCACATACCGATTGTTGCCAAATCGAACGTCTAAGCCATTAGCATAAGGCGCAACTGGGGGCATCGAGAAGGATTCTGGATCAACACCTTGGGGTAAGTCTCCTCCAAAGTAGAGTGCTTTCTCATATCCTTCGGATGTACGAAACGTTAATACGCCAAAGGAGGATAAATCTGGTGTAAAGGTTTGTTCCGTTTTACCGAGTACTGTATTGCCGCAAGCAAGGGTCATGCTCCCCGCAGTTGTTGCTTTAATCCAATATGCCTTTCCAGCTTCTACTTGTGAAACCACATTATATACGCCATTATATTGATTCAAAGTATTGGCAATAAGAATGCCTGCATCAACCTGCGCAGCGCTTATAGGTAAACTACAATTTGGGGGCGAAATCATGTTCCAGCCTGCTTCGAGTGTAATTGTACATGTATTGACGGGCGTTCCAGAAATATTGGCAGTAGCCGCTCCAGAGGACTTCATCCAATAGGCTTTACAAGGCTCCAAAACAGATTTGGGTACATATTGCCCACCTTCACGTGCGTTTAAGGTGTTTGGTATAGCTGTGCTGAAAAGATTGGTAGGACTGGGGTTGGCAACCGACAAGGGAACGGATACCAAGTTCCAGTCTGAACGTAAGTTTATATTTGTGCTGGGAATGCTATGCTCTACCACATTGATAACAAAACTAGTTTCTACTGAGTTAATGCCATCGTAGGCACCAATTTTCTTGGTCTCTATTCCAACCTGATTTGGATAAATGACCAATACATTATCAAACAAAGTTGTTTCTACATTTTGACCAAACGACGATTCCCACATACTCAAGTTATCTCCGTCTGCATCGTTAAATACACCCATTTTATTCAAGTCAAGCACGATCGGTGTTCCTGTTAATGCGAGTGTTTGGTTCGGGATTATTGTTTTGACCGTCGGTGCATTATTGGGCTGTGTACCTGCTTGCTTAAACACAATATCTTTGGTTGTGCTTTCTACAGCAATACGTAACGTACAAGTTCTATCCGTACTTGCTGTATTTTGACCATTTGTTTTGAAAAATATCCTATCACCGTTTTTACCCTCTTGTCCGCCCGTGAACTCAAGCCAATTTCCATTACAGTTAATGAAAGAAGCACTATAATTTGAAGCACTCCCTAAAATCATCACTTGGGCATCATTCGTAACGCCTACTTGATTTCGGAATTTAGTTTGGATCAGTCTGGGGATTGTGATACTAATACTTTGGGTTGTTTCCGTAGAAAATTCTCCAGGAACTTCTCCTAAATTTATCCGTGTGCTACCTTGTGGATAAACACCTGACACAGTCCAAAAAAACTTTACTCCTTTTGGTAAGTTATACAACTTTATAGAGTTTGTAGGCACCTTTAAATGCCAAAGAAAAATATTATCAGTCTCTACTGAAGCCATATAGAGCATTAAGACATAATGCGTAGCCGTAGGAACAGCCGACCAAGAAAGTGTAGGTTCAACCGATACATTACTTTGTCCAACACTTGGGGTTATGATGGTTGGTGGATTATACCGAGCATTGAAGTTGCGAATAAGGCTCACGGTTGGATCAAGAATTCGTATATTTGTCCAATCATCAAATTGGTAGTCCGCTTTTGAGGCTTGTAGGGTATAAGTTCCATTCACTAAACCTGTAATCACAAAATCTCCACTTGCGTTGCTTTGAACCGCAGGAATCGTAGAGTCTTTCAATTTTAAGGTTACCCCTTCTATAACAGTTGTGCTATTTCCTAATGTTACCTTACCTGAAATGGTGTAGCCATTAGCAGGAGTAGTTATAAATGATTTTAAATTAGGTGCAGATGGGAGGCTATATGCCAAACCTGTTGCGCCTTGTGTTACAAGCCTGAAATAATAGGTAGTAGCTGGAACTAATGATGTAATGTCTGCTGTAACCGTTTGTGCCTTTATAGATTCAGTGGGCGAAATACTTACAGTAGGCGTTCTACTGGTTAAATTGCTTGCACTTGTACCATATTCGAACCAATAAGCTGTAAAAGGCGAATCAGGAGCATTAGACCAATCTGCCTTTAGTGTAGCCGTTGTTGCCGTAACATTGGCTGTTGATGTTGCATACGTTATGGGCGCACGTGGAAGAAACTGAAAACTATTGTTATGCGTACAGGTGCTTAAACTTTGTCCGTTCGGTAATGAAGGCTGAAAATTGGCTCGTACACACCAATTAAAGACTTTATTGTACAAAGGATAAAGATTAGGGCTGCTTACTGCAACATCATAAAAGGTATCTGTTGTAGAACCCCACTCGCCATAAGATGTTGGGTTATTAGGGTCGCCAACATACCATTTCACGAAATAACGTACTGTTGTGCCTGCTGGTGCTGTTACAGGACTCCATCGTAATGTGGGTTTGTAAGGTATATCTTTTGCGCCATTGGCAGGGGATAAGATCACAGGTTCGGGGACGATGGATTTATCTTTGGGTTTGGCAGTAAAATCTTCTTGCATGCTTTCGCCACCAATGATCTGAAAATACTTACTATACTTCCCATTAGAGTTTAGGATAAACAGATAATCGGGGTGCTCGTCATAAGATGCATTGCCTGTACTTAAATCCCAAGAACCTGTTTGAGCGTCTATCCTGTAATGCCCACCTGCATCTGTTATAGTTGTTAATTTTCGAGTACCACCAAATTCACTAAGCCTTATTATTGCGCCAGAAACTGGGTTTCCTTGCTCGTCTTTTACATACCCCCAAACAGAAGGTGGCATTATTACGCCTTTGCCTGTTAATGAAACAATCAGTGGGTTCAGTGTCCCTGTCGCATTATGCGAGATTGTCAATTTGCCTGTAAATTCTATTGATGAAGCCCATGCTTTAAACTCAAGTTGGATCGTTTGACTTGCATTTGCAGCAAGGCTAAAAGGCATAGAAGTTTGTCCTCCCACAAACGCAAATCCTGTACCTGTAACATTCATTGTACCTGATAGTGCAAGATTACTCTCATTCGTTAAAGTTACAGAACGTTGGGCAACCGAATTAGGGTTTATACGTGTAAGGCTTGATATATTCACTTCTCCAAAATCCAGAAAATCTGTGGAAATAGCCAACTTACTTGCAGGTTGAACCGTAATGCTAAAGAAATGCTCTTGCACCAATCCACCTTCAGTCATGACATGATGGTACAAGTTCACAACTTTGGGAGTTGATACTGTTGGAGCTAAGAAATCAACTTTTTGGTAACGTGGCGAATCCGTTCTATCCAATAATAACCCATCGTCAGCAGTCCAATAATGCATGGCATTAGGCACATCCTGATCAAATCCAATCCACCAAGTTTCTCCCGACCTCATGGTTCCCAAGTCTTGAACCTCTTTGCCTTGGGCGTTTATTGTCTGATTTGGAGGCAGCCCATACTCATTTTCTGTTCCCTCGTATTTGTCTCCGATAATTGAGTAGTTAGAAATATCGGTACTCGAACTAGTTTTAGATAACGCTTCGCCACCATTAGACATAAAAGTATAAACATTCCAAAATGCCTTTGCCATTTCATATCGGGTAACAGGCTTTGTAAGATCGCAAGATGAGACCCCTTCGCAACCTGTAAAGGCGGGCTCAACAGTTTCGGTTGTGGAGTTTGCCACGACAACATACATTTGGTTTAAATACTCAACATAGTTTTGCAGATCCCCTAAAAATGGTTTGCTAATCTTGATACGTTTACGTGGTGGTCTCGATGTACCAAGTTTAAGCCCTTCTACCAGCATTTTAGCAAATTCTCCCCTTGTAATAGCCGCATCAGGTCTAAAGTAAGGTGCAGGGAGAATTGCGCCTTCGTTTCGTAGTGCCTGTATATGAGGGAAAAAAGGATGGTCTGTGGTTACATCTGCAAAACGCCCATTTGTCACAGAGGTTAATAATGTCAAAGTCGTATTGTTGTACAAACCATGCTTGAGTTTCAGATCATAAATCAGCTTTGCAACTTGACCTCTGGTAACAGGCGTTGAAGTACTTTTGCTGAATACACCACCTCCAATTCCTTTAAACAATCCTCCTTTTGTTCCTTGAATAACATAATTATTAGCCCACACACTTTTATCAACATCCGAGTAAGTGCCAGAACCAAAATAGATTTTTCCTGCAATGCTTTGGCTCGTGCCATTTACCAAATTTACCGACATAGTTACAGGCAATTCGGTATCTGAACTAAATTGATTTTTAGGAATGGTACAGTCAAAATACCAATAACGCCCACCTATTCTGGGTATGGAACTACTATTACAACCCGAAACTGCCGTACTGTTTATTTTGAAATTACTTATCGAAGACGGCGTTGATTGTTGATCCAAATCCAAAGAAAACATAAATCTCACAGAACGATCAACGCTATTGCTTCCTGCCAAAATAGGTTGCCCGAAATTTAGGTTGTATCCAGGGTTGTAAGGTACACGGGGAATTATAATAGTATTTTTTGATACATATTTATTATTTTCTTCCTTATAAACAGCAAAGTGCAAATGATCCTTTTGGTCTTCTAAACCTCTATATAAACCTGTATATGATATTTTCCCAATTAAATCACCCGCTTTTACAACACCATTGTTCGCTGTTTTTGAAATAATAGAAGTCATGTGTAGATAGCCGCTATACCAAACATGACCATTTATTTCAGTATGTTTTATTAATAATTGCCCCATAGTATCCCCTCCCCATCCAGAAGTTGAAATAACAACACCATCTGCTACTGCATAAACATTCAAACCTTTATCAGCCTTATTCGCCAAATTAATATCCCACGCAAATGTATCATCTGCATCATAAATTCCTCCATCAGATACATGTGTAAAAAGTATATTTTGAGGCTGGCAAAATGTCCAATACCCTATAGTATGGTTGCAAGCACCTTTATCATCCCCTGAAGTTATTAGGTCACGGTGATTTATATCTTTTACGATTAATTTCCCTTCGACTGGCGACATAACTGCTTGCGGCACTTGTGCAACTACATAAGGCGACACCACTACCAGTATAAGTAGTAGCAAGTTGAATATTTTGTACGTTAAGGTCATGATGGCCTCCTGAGGTAAAACACAAGTTTATTTTATCGGATACGGGTAAGGCGTTGCGTGAGGCGTTGTGCTCCTGCTTCTAATTCAAAAATATAGGTTCCAGAGGCTACGGGTTGTCCCGACTGACTCGTACCATCCCATTGTAATTGATAGTAGCCCGCCTCTTGGTTGCCCATGCTCCATTCCCGAACAATCCGCCCTAAACTGTCATAAACCCGCATCTTGACAGAAGCCACGTCTTCGGGTAAACCGTATTTAATCTCGGTGGAATAGGTAAATGGGTTTGGATAGTTAGAACTAAGGCTAAAGGTTTGCGGAAGTTCTTTGCTTACCTCGACCAAACGCACATTTTGCCCCAATGGAATGGTGTAGGTTGCGCCGAGTTTCAGGATTTGTCGTTCTCCATTTGCGAAGAGCAAGGTATATCTGCCTTTACGGGGCAAACGTTTAAGGCTTACCCGCACTTCTGTATCGGCATTTAGCTGAATGAAGGCTTCAGGGCTGGCTTCTTGTATATACCGATCCGTGCCAAACCGCACATCGAAGCTCGATGCGATTGGAGCGATGGGGGGCAACGAAAATGCTTCAAGGTTTGTCCCTGTGGGTAAATTTGCCCCAAAGTAGAGCGTTTTTTCAAAGCCCTTGGCGGTGGAGAAAGACAATGCCCCAAAATCAGAGAGATCGGCGGTTATGCTTTCTTCCGTTTTGTTTAAAGCACTGTTGCCACAGGTAAGCGTAAGGTTTTCTGCTGCGGTGGCTTTGATCCAATAGGCTTTTCCTGCCTCCAATTGAGTGGCGGAAATGTATGAGCCGTTATACTGATACAGCGTATTGGTAAGAATTACACCTGCGGCAACCTGTGCTGCACTAAGCGCAATCGTACAGTTGGGAGCCGCAATCATGTTCCACCCTACCGTTAAGGTGTATGTACACGAGGTTGAAGGCGTACCTGATGCCGAAGCTGTGCTACTGCCCGATGACTTGACCCAATACCCTTTGCAGGTTTCTAAAACCGATTTGGGTACATAGCCGCTCCCTTCATAAGCGTTTAGCGTATTGGCAAGCGCCGTAGGAAAGACGGTTGTAGGTGCAGCATTGGTAACCACGACAGGCAAGGAAACCATGTTCCAACCCGTAGCCAAGCTATATGCCACCGTTGCAGCACTACTGCCGCCCGTAATGGTCATAGATTTACGGTTGCCATTGGCATCGTAGGTGTAGGTAATGGTTTTGCCTGAAGGATAAACCACTTTCTCTAAACGATTTTGCGCATCGTAGGTATAGGTGGTGCTTTGGGCAAAGAGGCAAAACGGAAAGAATGCCCAAAGAAGGAATGTAATTATATGGTTCATGATTCACCTTTGTTTATTTAGGGATTTTGTAGACAATTCCATTCTTTATCAGATAATCCTTTAGTCCACTTTCGACTCCCCAAGTATGGATTTTTTGCTTAACAATATCCGGTACATAAGAATCAATTTCTTTAACTTTTTCGTCTATAGCATCTTTGCCAGTTAAGGTGTAATAAAGAGGCATAAGACCATTTTTTATTTTATTTGCTGTTGATATAGGTCCAGCAATTTTGCCTATAATCTTAGCAGAGGCAATAATCTTTAATTTTCCTTTTTTCAAAACAGAAAGCGACTTATAGCCTTTTGCATATCTGTAACTATCTATTGCGCTATGCTCTAGCGGAGAAAGAGGTATAATGTTGTATGATGAGTTAATGATTTTCTTAGAAATATATTTATCATATCTTTGGGGAATGATATGATGTAATTCAACTTTACCTTTAAGATTAGGATTTGCTTTATAAAAATTATGTTTGAATGAACCAAAAGAACTAGTTTCTAACCCATCAGGGTCAATGCCCATAATTGGGTTATTGTCTGCGTAGGGATAAAGGTTGGCGTGCCAGATGGGGTCTTCGCTTAAGAATCTGCCGTTGTTGGCATTATAGTAGCGGTTGCGCATATAGTGCATGTTATTGCCTTCGTATTGTACACCTTCTTTCCCTACATACAAGAAGGGTTGGCTATCGTTGGCGGGTTCTTGGCGTTGGGCTACTTCTCCAAAGGGTCCATATTGGTACTTGTGGGTCAAGGCGGCATTGGCATCGCTTAGGGCAATTACAGAGCCTCTATAATCGCCGTGGTAATAATGGGTGGTTGTGCCATCGGCTTTAATACGGGCAATCAGTCCTAAGCCGTGTATATAGTAGGCTTTGGGGCTGTTGTTGGCATCGGTTTCCATGAGTACATCGCCAATCCCTAGAATATCCACCACGTATTTAGTTAGAACCCCATTATCTGTTTTGCTACGGCGTATTTTTAAGCCATCGTAGGTGTGTTGGGCGTTTAAGCCGTTTCCACTTATGCTTAGCGGCATGTCTTTATCGTCGTAGCTCACTTGTAAGCTACCATCTTGGGTCATTGCGCCATTGTTGTTGTGGTTCACCGTTGCCCCATTTAGGTTACTCATTACATTGTTGGTATAAGTCGCCGTTTGGGTTAGGTTGGTCAAAGGTGGTTCAGCGCCCAAAGGTTCATTGGCAGTTACGCTGGTATGTTGCCCTAATTTGTCTAAGCCAAAGGTGTAGGTCGCAATGGCGGGGCTGCCCGGTTTAGCAATGCTTATGCCCGTATTTTGTCCTGCCGTATTGTAGCTATAGGTGGTTACAACGCCATTGGGCAAGGTTTCTGTTTTCAGCCTGCCATCTCGGTAATAGGTGTAGGTCGTGGTTTTATTATTCCAATCTGTTACTGTTTTAAGCCAGTTATTCCGGTAATAGGTATATCTTACGATTTTATTGCCGGGATAGGTTATGGTTAAGACGTTGCCGTTGTTATCGTAGGTGTAACCAACGGTTTGCCCATCATAGCTTACGCTTGTGGGACGTTTTTGGGCATCGTAGCCTATGGTAATGCTTTTCCCGTCTTTGGTAATGCTTTGTAACGTACCATCTGCATTGTAGCCATTTGTGGCATAGCCATCGCTTATGGGTCTGCCTTCGGTATCGTATTCGTAAGTAAAGGTTTTTCCATTTGGACTGGTATAGGTTTTCAGTACGCCGTCTAAGAACGTCCACGAACGGGTTTTACCATTAAAAATTTGCTCTCGTAGGCGGTCTAAAGCATCGTAGTTTAAGGTTGTCGTTTGTTGGAGTGGGTCTTTAATCCAGCGTAGATTATCGTTTTTATCATAGCCAAATGTTGTGGCAGCGCCCCCAAATTCTTCTCGCTCTACATTGTCGTTTGGGTCATAGCTTCGGTTTAATGCCTGCCCCAAAGGATTGGTAAACTTATTGGGTCGGCTGGCTCCGTCATAATCGGTGCGACTGCTAATGCCTTCGGGGAGTGTAACGGTTTCTACATTTCCGTATTGGTTGTAGGTTAAAGCGGTGGTAATGCCTTCTGGGTTTGTAATGTTTTGGGGCAATCCGTTCGGGAAATAAGTCGTAATGGTTGCATTGCCTTCTGCATCGGTAACCTTTTCAGGATTAAAACGGGCATCATACGTAATCGTAGTTGTATTGCCGTTGGGGTCTATAATTTCACGTGGAAACACCTCATCTTGATAGACAATCGTAGCCGTTAATCCGTTCCAACTGCTGGTTGTAGGATTTCCCTTGCTGTTATAGCCTACGGTTGTTGTACCATCACGAGAATCGGTAATGGTCGTCGGCAGCGTTTTATCGGTCGCATGGTTATATGCCAGCCCTACATTGTGTCCATTGGGTCCTGCATAATTCTTTAGGCTGTTGTTCTTGAAATATTCGGTGGTATAGGTGGTGGTTTTTCCATCTACTTTTTCCGTAACCGTAGATTTCAAGAAGGTTGTCGGATCATTGTATTGTGGTTGGAGATTGATGGTGGTGGTTTCTCCATTCGAGGCAATGCTTTTTGCCTTTCTGTTCAAGTCATATTCGGTATTAATGACATTGCCTTCGGGCAACTTCACCGATTTTAGCAAATAGCTCTCTAAGCCTTGTCCATATCCGTAAGTTGTTACATTGGATTTCGCATCTGTAAAGGTTTCTAATTGCCCTGTAGCCGCATTGTATCCAATGTTCACTTGGCGGTTTACGGGGTCTGTAACCCGAATCAGTTTATTGTTTTGGTAGCTAAACGTTAATTTTCTACCCGAAGGCACAACCACTTCGCTCAATAAACGGAGTTGTACGGTTCTGCCCCCAATGGTTTTACTAATAGGAGTACTGCTGTAATTAAAGGTCAGCGTATTGTTGTTGCGGTCTCTAATACTGCTAATCCAAAAAGGATTTGTTCCCCCATCAAGTCGTTGGAAGGTATAAACGGTTTTATCTTGTGCAGTCAAAGTAGCTGTTGTACCATTTACAGCCAATTGGTCATAAATGCCCTCGGTTTCGGATTGTAAGGTACTGGTTTTGTAGCTATTCATGGCAACACCGCCCCAGTTTACAACATAACGGTCATCTGCATTAGAATTTGCCTCATCGCCAAGACTATGCCCGATGTATGCCATGTAATTATGCGACCAGCCTTTGCCAAGCGGTTCAAATAGCGTCCATTCTTCGGGCAATTCGGTAGAAGACGAATTATATTCCATATCAAACGACAAAGCAAAACCAATATCAGGGATATTAAACGCCGATTTTGCGTAAGTGCTAAAATTACCCAACGCCAAATCTGGCGCACTGTGCATGGTTTTAGGCGTGATATTATTGGGGACAAAATAATTGCTGATATTGTTCAAATCCGCAGTCGTTGGTTTCGTAACAGTTGTACTTTCTATCATGCGTTTTAGCACAATAAAGGCATCTCCACGCATCATATTGCTATTCGGTTCAAAGTTACCATTGTTGCCCTGAACAAATCCTAAAGTCTTTGCCCTATCAATGTATCGCACCATATCTGTTGTAAGGGGTACATCGTTAAATGGAGGTGTGCTAACGCTTGCAGAAGGTGCAATACGCCAGCCCTCTAAAAGCACTTTTAGCGCATATTGACGTGGGATATTTGCAACAGGATAAAAATGTGTCCTATTTCGGGTAAAAGGCGAAATACCGTCTCCGTACTCTAAATACAACAAGGCTTTGGCGTACCGATGGTAGCCTGTGGTAGCATCTTGTAAGTCTGTATATGGAGAAGGGAAGTTATCGGTCGGAGAGGCAGCGGTTAAACTCCCCCAAAGCCCTACATATAGTATTTTCGCCAAGTCTTGCCGAACAATGGGTTGGTTGGCTTGAATGGTGGAACCACTTACAGGACAGGCTACGATGTTTCTTTGAATCAAGAACAAAGCAGCTTCTTTCCAAGGCGCATTTGCACCATTGGCAAAAAGCGGATCGTTGTCTATGGTGGCACAAATGGAAGTAGGCTCTTGAATCGTAATGCTGACTGGATTGACGAAAGCGGCTTGGGGCAAATTAACAAATCCAGTTGTGCCTGTTTTCTCGTAGTCTAATCTAAGTTTGTAAGCCCCAGCCGCAGAAGTGATAGTTGTTTTGGTAAAAGCAAGCGTTTGACTAGCGCCAGCACCCAAATTCACCGTATCCCAGCCGTTTCCTATGTCGT
Source organism: Rhodothermia bacterium (assembly GCA_017303715.1). Lineage (GTDB taxonomy): Bacteria > Bacteroidota > Rhodothermia > Rhodothermales > UBA2364 > UBA2364. The sequence continues at coordinate 14,139 of JAFLBZ010000015.1, forward strand.
GAACTATATTAATGGGAGTATTACTCGCATCTAAAAGGGCAAGTCGCACTTTGCCGCTCCAAGCCGTATTCCCCGGATTTCTGATTTGCACACTGTAATTCCACCCTTGCCCTCTAAGCAATGGATTTGGGCTAATGCTCATAGCACCTGCCATCTCAAGATTGCTCGTGGCAGGCGAATTTACAGTCAGAGGCTTGTAAATATTTTCTTGAAACCAAGCCCCATTGATTTGCCATCGAGCTTGTAAAGTAAAATCTCCCGAAGTTGAGAATGCTCTTGCTTTTCTAAATGTATAAGAAGTATTAGGGCTGATATTGACGTTTTGGTCATGAATATAGTCATCCACTCGAACATTATCCTTGATAATAGCTACGGTAACATTAGAAACATTACCCGTTATATTGCCCGTATTTTGGATAGCAAAATCTACAGTTACTTCTTGACCTTGAGTAGCAGAATTAGGTGAAATTACTAAACCTCTTGCAAGAGAAATATTTGCTGCAGCTGGTGCAACATAGATAGACCAAGTCCCCGTTGTTGCAGTTGCACCGCCCGTTTGTGTAACTCGATAGCGATAAGAATAAGTTCCGCTTAAATCAAATTGATTACTCACTCCAAAGGTATTTGGAAAGTCAGCAGGTATTTCTGACATAGGAAGTGTTGAAGACGAGCCATTGGGTCTGGTAAAATCCACAAATACTTGATAAGGCACACCAGTAATTCCGCCAGAAACAGTCGCAAAAAAGGTATGTTTTGTTACATTTTGTATAGCCCCAGAATTAGGCGATGCTTGACCGCCATTGATACTAAGGGGAGGTGCCGAAATTGTAAGCGTTCTAAATTGCTTTTCACCAGTCCACCCGTTACTTGTTTGCCACCTTGCTTCTAAGGAGAATGTCCCTGTAGTTGAAAAGGTTCTTGTTCGGCTATAGGTATAGCTTCCACCTGCAGCAATGGTCTGATTATCAATAGGGTCATATTCAGCTACCAAAATGTCATCTTTAATAATTGCAACGGTCATTCTAAGAATAGTGCCTGCTGCATTTCCCGTATTTCTAAGTGTAAAACTTGCCGTTACATTTTGCCCTGTATTGGCAGATGTTGGGCTTACACTTAAAGCAGTTTGTAGGGAAATATTTGGAGATAGCGTTGTAGCGGTAACCGTAAAAGGTCCAACAGAAAAGTTTGGATAATCTAAACCATAGTTTTTAATATAATAACTTCTTGAACCAGAGGTAAAAGATAGGGAATAGCGTCCTGTAACAACCGAGATTCCATTATAAGGAACAGATTGTACTTGCGCCGTATCCCAAAGGGACATGGTGCCAGATGCAAATGCCACAGCAGAGGCGTTGCTACATACACTTGCGCTAGACATTTTCCGCACTTCATAAGAAAGGGTAGAGCCTGAAATGAACATATCCACCTTAAGCCGCACAACCGTTCCAGCAACATTGTACGTATTACACAATGAGCTGGTATTCAGGGAGTAAGCAGTCGATTGCGCCTTAACCGCTGGAATGGCAAGCCCCACGCATAAAACAACAAGACAAAGCCGAGAGATAAGAAAACGTTTCATATGTATCATTATGGTATTTATCACAAAAACAACGTGTATAGAGTTTACCAAGCATCAGCCACCAGTAGGTTGTTTATTGGGTATCAAAACAACACAATAGAAACTGAGGTCGCTTGCTGTGAATTCGGGAGGCTCATCGCAAAAAGCGAAGTAGCAAAAGGAAGGCTTCATTAACAAGAGTAGCAAGTAGAAACTATATGTAATTCAACAACAAGTCAACCCATTAAGACCTGTTGCCGCATCTTTGTCGCAGTTTGCCGCATCTTTGTCGCAGTTTGGCGCATCCGTGTCGCACTTTGGCGCATCTTTGGCGCATCTTTGGCGCATCCGTGTCGCACTTTGGCGCATCCGTGTCGCACTTTGGCGCATCCGTGTCGCAAGTATTTTCGTCTTTTTGAACCCTAAAAAGTGGGCATTCCTTATAGGTCTCAACCTTCCACTTCACAATCTTAACCTTACATATATAAATTATCGAACCCCGTTTAGAAAACCCCTCACCTAAATTGGTGAACATTACCCCTATACGGGAGAACAGTCTTTTCACTTCCGCTTTGGCGAAGGGGGTATAAAGCAGTATTTTGGAATTTTATGGAATTGACGTTCATGCACATGGTACTTCGTCCCTTTACCGAAGGTCTTACACGGGCTTTACGGCAGCCCAAACTCATTCTTTTGTTATGGCTTACGGGCTTGTTGGTTGCCGCCTTGCTCACCCTTCCAGCCACCTTTGCTATAGATGCGGTTGCGCTGGTATTGCCACAGGGCGAACCAGATGTTTTGAACAATCCGGCACATCAAACGGTTTTCTGGGAACTACTCATTCGGGAGCGTGCCGCTTTTGGCAAGGTATTCTTTAGCCTATTGTGGATTCTGCCGTTGGTTTGGCTGTGGAAAGTGGCTTATGGTGTTGGGCTGTACCATGCCTTCCAAGGTGAGGGATCGGGCAGCTTTCGGGAAGGTGTGGCACGGTATTGGACGAAGGGTTTGGCGTTGTCTTGGCGCTTTGTCTTGCTTTCAGGCGTTGTGCAAGTGGCCTTGTTGATCTTCTTTATTTTACTAGGATTTGCTATGCCCAACGAACGTACTCTTTTTTGGCTTTTTGCTGTGATCTGGCCGACATTGGCCCTCTCGGTGTATTCGGTAATAGCACTTTGTCATGACTACGGACGTGCGACATTGGTCTTCAATGCATCCACGCCTAAAGATGCCTTCCGCTTGGGACTCCACTTCCCTTTCCAGCATGGCGACGCAAGTAAACTCTTTCTCGTTTGGTTTGGCATCACCTTGGTCTTGGGCGTTTTGCCAAATGCCTTAGAACTATTTGGCGGCTTTTCGGGGCCAATATCTTCTTGGATAGGGCTTGCCGCAACACAAATATTGCTCTTCCTTCGGGCGGGAGCCATCGTTGCATGGCATGGCTCCAACATGGTATTCTACGAAGCCAGCCAATTCTATACAGCACCTTTGCACAAAGACAGTCAATAGATAAACGATTGTTTTCTACAAAATATGAGTCACGGGTTCTAAGTTGTTATTATAAAACGATTTGACTTATTTTCAAGGGCTAAAGTTTAAATTGATGGCCACCGCAGAAAACCCCACATGGGGTTAATATAATGCCGGATTGCAGGTGGCAACGCCGTTCGTCTGAATAGAGACGTAAAGCAAGTAAGAACAATAATTAACGAAACAGTAACGTCGTCGGTTAGGGCGGAGGTATCAAGCAAGAACTACGCGCATAATCCGATATTAACGCCATCCTTTAGGGCGGAGGTGTAGGCTCCGAATAGCATTGGGCTTTAGCCCTGAGCGATGGTAAAAGGTGAATGCAGTGTGATGGAAATGGATTTCTATGAAGGTGTCACCCCGATGGGGCTAACGTGTGTATTCGCATCTTGTTGGAAACAGCAGTCTAAATCTTTGTTTTTTATGAAAGTGTATTCATTGCACGATCATACGTTTCGTCAAAGATAAGGGCAAGTTTTTGATGTGCATCCCTACAGCCTTCTACGACTCGCCGCGCCCACTCCAAATAGGTAAGTTGACGTTCTCTGGCCCATCCAGCAGGCGGATGGTCAGTAATATCGCGGAGGTTACAAATTTTATCGGCCATTTTTAGGCACTTCGCACGCTTGGAACGGTTTGGCGCATGTGCTACCTGAAGTGCTTTTCGGGCATCTTTGGACAGCGATTTATCATCAGTCAGTTCGGCTACCAGATCAGCGACTGCTACGCCAAAGTGCATCACCAACTCATCGTAGGTGGTTTGGGTATCCTCGATGGTGTCATGCAAAAGGGCGGCGGCCAGCAACACCTCATCCTCAAGCCCCGCTTCTACGGAAAGGACTTCTGCAACAGAAATAGGATGATTGATATAAGGCGATGCGGCTGCATCCTTGCGGCGTTGATGGCGGTGTTTTTCAGCGGCAAAAGACAACGCACGAATGAACAAGACGTATCCCATAGATTTTGGCAAGAATTAAAGAGAGCCGAAAAAAACACCGTTTTGTAAAACCAAACAGTTGTGTAGAAGGGTAAAACGTTTGTACAAAATAAGATGCATCTTTGCGCTGAACAAATTTATTCGGCCTGTCTAACCACGTGTTGTGCCCCCTCCACCTCTGCACGGATTTGATCCTCAGCCATTTTAGCCACTTCTTCGGGGGTTTTTCCTTTTGGCTCGATCGAGGTAAGGGTTTTCCAAGAAAGGCGTTGGAAGCTACGGAATGGGAACGATTTATAGCTGTCCAATTTCCCGGTTCCATCAATCGCTACAGGAACCACCAAGGCACTTGGCGCTTTTTTCATCAGGGCGCCCAAACCTCCGGCAGAGAACCTTTTCATCCCCTTCAAAGAGCGCGTCCCTTCGGGGAAAATACAAGCGGAAAACTTCGTTTCTTCGATCATTTTTGCAAGCCGGACGATTTCGCCAATCGCTTGTCGGGAGTCTTTTCGATCAATAAGGGCCGCACCGCTTTTGTTCAGGTTATAAGAAATGCTTGGAATGCCCTTTGCAAGTTCAATTTTAGAGACAAAAACGGGATAATTGGTACGTAAATACCAAATCATGCCAATGATGTCGAACATGCTTTGGTGATTGGCCACAAAAATGATAGGCCGATCGGTTGGTATCGGTTCTTGACGGTCAAAAGACAGACGCGTTCCGAGAAGGTATAAGCCATGCAAGAGAAAAAAATTGAGACCATGCACCACACGCTGTTGCGCTTGTCGTCCAAAACCATGAAAAGCAATCATTTGCAAAGGATGAAAAAGGAGCAACATGAGCAAGAACCAAAGCCCATAGAGAATGCTCAAGGGGTAATCAAGCAAGCGTTTCATCAAAATTGCGATCTTTGGGAAAGTAGGAAAACGACAAGAAAATACAACAATTCCGGCAAGGTACGTGCGAACATCCCATAAATCCGCGCCGTAACTTCGGCAAGTGTTTCATACACGCCTTCTAATTCATGATGAAAATGTTACCTATTTGTTAAGGAAGCGTTATTAATAGCATAATCTTTGTTCCCCCATTATGGCTTAATCGAATAGACATGAAGTTTCTTATCAAGACGTTTCCGGACTGGCGTTACTGGCCATCCCTTCTTTTTTTGCTTGTTTGGACACAACCCGCCTTGTTGTTTGCCCAAGTAGATGATGCGCAGATTTGGTTAAGCACGTCCTTTGAACAGGGAGTCGGAAAGCGTTCGAGCGTTGAGGTGGAATATGAGGCCCGTTTTGGTGAACAAGCCAGCATGTTAGACGCGCATTACTTTAGTGGTTCCTATGCTTTTTCGCTGAAAAACGGCTTAGGGGCAAGCATGGATATTCGGTCTAAAAAAGGCACTGACGAAACAACCCTCCGTTATGGCTTGCGGTTAAACGCTAAAAAAAGGGTGCGCAATGTCCGGTACAAACTGTCTTCTGCAGTGCTATACGAGTCCTTTGTGCGGCCAGAAGACACGCCTGCCGAGTGGACACTCCGGCCAGATTTGGAGATAAAATGGTACACTGGGCCTGTGCGTTGGACAACCGAGATAGAACCGCTTTGGATATTGGATGGTTCATTCACGAAAAAGAGGGTGCGCTGGAAGTCTGGATTTGAGTTTATGGTTACAAAATCCTTGGCTTTCGAGACGTTTTATCTTGCACAATGGCGCTACAAAAAAAATGACACCCCATACACGCACATTGGTGGCATCGGACTTAAGTTTGAACGATGACCACGCCGCCGTTTTATCGGCCTTAACAAGCTATGCGCCCATTGGTTTGCGGGAATTGGACGCCGTTTCCCTTCAAAAAAGAATGGACACAAAATTTTTGGTCTCTTTCGCAGATTTAGGGGCCATTTTACGGGACATCCGAAGCGAGTATGCTATTCTTGAGCTGGAGCGCCACCGCAACTTCCCTTATATATCGTGTTATTACGATACGCCAGATTTCATGTTCTACCACCATCATCACAATGGCCGACCGAATCGCTTGAAAATTCGGTTGCGGAATTATGTATTGTCTAATCTCTTTTATTTTGAAGTTAAACAAAAAAGATATGGCCTTAGGACAGAAAAAGTACGCTTAAAAAGGCCCAACTTTTCAACCAATCTTTTCCCAAATGAAGCAGCGTTGGTTTCTGAAAAATACCATTTAGACGATCAAATTCATCCGCAGTTAACCACAACATTTAACCGCTTCACGCTTGCTGGGCTTCGACATGAAGAGCGCATAACCATAGATACCGATTTAATTTTTGACCGCAATGGCCATAAAATACACTTGGACAATGTGGTTATTATTGAGGTTAAACAGCCACGAAGTAGCCTTCAATCACCCATTAGACAAGCGCTACGCCGACTGGGAGCTACGCCCCAGCCGTTTTCCAAATATGCTATCGGGATGGCATTTACCTCACCGGAGCTTAAAAAAAATGCCTTTAAACCCATATTCCTAAACTTGAAACACTTTAACCCTTGAAACACGTTAAACATGGAAGACCTGTTTAGACTCCACACTGCCGACATCCCTGTTTTTGTTTTTCGGGCAATCATGAATGCGTTATCCATCTTCATTATTGTACGATTAATTTATTATCCAAGGCACAAAAATAATGATTTTGTTTTCACCTTCTTTTTGTTTAATGCGGCTAATTTCATTATTTGTCTATTTCTAAGTACTTCAAAATTTGAAATGGGATTTGCCTTTGGTTTATTCGCCATTTTTTCCATCATTCGTTATCGGACGGTTACGGTTCATATACGCGAAATGGGATATTTCTTCATTGCTGTTGCTTTGGCGATGATGAATGCTTTGGCAACGCCAGATTTGTTATTGATTTTGGGAAATTTGTTGTTGCTGGGCTTGGTATGGGCTTTGGATCGTCAAAAAAACCTTGTTCACGAAAGTCATCAGGAAATTTTATACGAGCGAATAGACCTCATTTCTCCCGAAAAACGTCCTGAACTTATTGCGGATTTAAAAGCAAGAACGGGGATCAACTTCCACCGAGTGGATATTGAACGTGTGGACTTCTTTCGCGATACGGTCCGCTTACGCGCTCATTATTTTACCCATCACGCCGAAGGAACACGAGACCACGTACTTGATGATGATGACTAAAGTAAAAACACTTCTTTCAAATTTTTGCGATCCACCGTTTCTAAAGGTTATTTCGGTCTAACTTCTGCTGTATCTTTAAGCGTACAACAGCCTTTTCGGTTCATAACAGCAGGAGGGAACATGAACCTTTCCGAAATTAGATTAGATGCGATTCAGGTGCGGGTTTTGGCCTCGCTCATCGAAAAAGCCAGAACCACACCGCAGAACTACCCCCTAAGTTTGAATGCTTTGATGGCGGCCTGCAACCAAAAGACAAGCCGTAACCCCGTTTTGCAGTTGGATGAACGCACCATATATGCCGCTTTAGAAGTGCTACAACAAAAGCGTTTGGCTCAGTTAGACTCGGCCTCCGGACGGGTGAGCAAATACCGCCAAAGTTTGAACCGGGTGATTGATTTAGACCCACAAGAGCTTTGTATTTTGGCGGTTTTGATGCTACGTGGCGAGCAAACGCTAGGTGAGATCAAAGGCAATGCAGCCGCTATGTACCACTTCGAGTCCTTAGAGCAAACAGAAAAGGCCCTTAACCGACTTATAGCGCGGGAAGAACCCTTGGTAGTTACACTGCCCAAGCGCCCCGGACGAAAGGAGGCGCGGTATTTGCACCTTATGGCCGGTATGCCAGACCTTTCCGAGTATGAACATGCAGAAAATGATGCTGCCCCAATTGTGTCGGGAATGGATGTCAGTAGGATCGAAAAACTTGAAGCAGAGGTGGCGGAACTCCGCACCGAACTCAATGAGCTAAAGGCCGCATTGGGTTTATAATTCGCAAACCCACAACCAACCCAAACATGAACATGCCAAACACCTATACCGCACCTGATGTTTCTGGCCATTTTGGTCGTTTTGGGGGCGCTTTTGTTCCTGAAATCTTATATCCCGTCTTGGAGGAGCTGAAACTGGCTTATGCAGCGGCTCAGAACGATCCTGCATTCGTATCACTTTACCAATCGTTGTTAGAAACCTATGTAGGGCGGCCTACGGCGCTCACCTTTGCCCCCCGTCTATCCAAAAAATTAGGCGGGCCACGCATTTATCTAAAACGCGAAGACCTTTGCCATACGGGAGCACATAAAATTAACAATGCCATAGGGCAAATTTTACTGGCAAGACGTATGGGCAAAACCCGCATCATCGCCGAAACAGGTGCGGGACAACATGGCGTGGCTACGGCCACCGTTTGCGCTAAATTTGGCATGACGTGTGTGGTCTATATGGGTGCGGAAGACATTGAACGCCAGAACCTAAACGTCCAGCGGATGCGACTTTTGGGCGCAGAGGTACGTCCGGCAACTTCCGGCAGCCAGACCCTGAAAGATGCAACCAACGAGGCCATCCGAGACTGGGTGAGCAATCCGAACGATACGTTTTACATCATTGGGTCGGTGGTAGGCCCTCATCCTTACCCGATGATGGTTCGCGACTTCCATCGGGTGATTGGCGAGGAAACCCGAAAGCAGTTGCTTGCAGCGGAGAACCGCGAAACGCCGGATGCACTTGTGGCCTGTGTGGGCGGCGGCTCTAATGCGATGGGCCTCTTTTATCCGTTTATCAACGAACCCAATGTGCGGATTTTTGGTGCGGAAGCAGCGGGTGAAGGCTTAGAAGGCCGAACAGCTGCTACCCTAACCCTCGGCGAGCCGGGTGTTCTTCATGGAGCCATGAGCCTATTGCTCCAAGACGATCAAGGGCAAGTGGAATTGGCACATTCCATTTCGGCTGGATTGGATTATCCGGGCGTAGGACCAGAACATGCCTACCTCAAAGACTTAGGACGGGTTCAGTATCACCCCATTACCGATGCCGAGGCCATAGAGGGCGTAAAATGCTTGGCCGAATCCGAAGGAATTATTCCGGCATTGGAGACGGCACATGCGGTTGCTCTCCTACCTAAAATTGCAGACACGATGACGCCCGATGAAGTGGTCGTGCTTTGCTGCTCTGGGCGCGGTGACAAAGACATGGGGACGATTTCTCGTTATCTATAACGCCCTTTTCTATTGAAGGCGATCTATTTTCCCTCTACAGAACCCAAATTTATTTCTTGAGAGGACTTTGCCGCGCTACGCACAACGTAGGTTGCGGGAACTCTATTTAACCACATCAGAGCAAAATCTAAATAGAAATCCGTCTTAGAATTAACCCCATACTTCAGCGTAGGGTTTTGTGCTACGCCCCCAATCGGCGGCTTTTTTTCCTTTTTTGTCCGTATATTATCACCCAAACAAACCCCTCTTTCTTAAACCAAACCTCACCTAAAAGATGATGGCGTTTTTTGAAAAAATCCAGCCTTTTGGCTATGCGTTTTCTCGTTTTGCATTAGGCATCATGATGATGCTTCATGGCTGGCCCAAGATTTCGGGCGGTATAGAAAAGTGGACTTCGCTTGGTGGTGCGATGGAAAACTTTGGTATCGCTTTTTTTCCAGTTTTTTGGGGATTTATGGGCGCATTGGCCGAGTTTCTGGGCGGACTTTTGGTGGCCGTTGGCTTAGGCACACGGTATGCGGCTGCTTTTGTGGTGGCAACGATGGGCGTGGCTGCGATGGCCCACCTTGGCGATGGCGAACCCTTTATGGAAGCCTCTCATGCCATCGAAACAGGGCTGGGCTTCCTGATGATTTTATTTGTGGGTGGTGGAACCTATAGCTTAGACCGCATTTTCTTTAAAACCAACGACAAGCCCATCCGCTGACGTTTATACCACTTGATATGACACGCTTCCTTTTATTGCTCTTTGTGCTTAGCCTTCCGACGAGTTATGCCCAAACACCGTGGCGTTCCAAACGCAATACACTTAAGACCACCACAGCCACGGTAGAGCCTCCCACAACCCTATTTGCAGACGGCGGAAAAATAGCGATGCCCCGAAAGCAACAGGCCGAACTTATCCGCCAAGACCCGCTCTGGAAAAAAGCCCTTGCCTTGCATTTTGATGCTTTGGTGATGGATGGTCACATAGACGTCCCTACCCTCATTGTCTCCGACCCGTCTTATCAGTTCCGGAAACGCCACAAAACACCTCCCCATGTGGACTTACCCCGCATGTATGAAGGTGGATTAGATGCAGCATTTTTTTCCATTTACGTAGGGGCAGAATACCCCGAAGGCCGAGAATCCATTAATCGCGCCAAAGAAGAAATTTTCTTTCTCCGGCAGCAATTGGAAGGCTTGGAAGACTCGGTACACATTGCGACTTCGGTTGCTGATGTACGCAACATCACACAAGCAGGCAAAAAAGCCATTCTGATGGGGATAGAAGGCGGACATGCCATTGCACAAGCAGACCTTGGTGTTCTCCAAAACTTCTACACGTCCGGTATTCGCTACGTCACCCTAAGCCACGTCAATACAAATTCGTTCGCAGATGCCTCGCAGTCACCTCCAAAATGGGGTGGACTGAACGAGGCCGGAAGGAGTCTTGTGCGGGAAATGAACCGTCTGGGGATTCTCGTGGACATTTCGCACGTTGCAGATTCCACTTTTTGGGATGCGCTGGCCGTCTCTGAAGCACCCATGATCGCCTCGCACTCTTCGGCGCGGGCGCTTACCGAAAACGTCCGAAATATGAGCGACGATATGATCCGTGCGCTTGCACAAAAAGGCGGTGTGGTGATGGTGAACTTTATGGAAAGTGTGGTGAACACACAAATGAACAAGGCTGTGATGGACGAAGTCTATGCCCGCTTGAGAAACGAATACAACAACAATTATTATATGATGTGGCAGGTAATCTCGATGGTACAACGTGAAAAAGGACTCCGACCGGGCAATTTAGAGGATCTTATTGCACACCTGATTCATGTTGCACGCATTGCTGGCGTGGATCATGTGGGATTGGGTTCTGATTTTGACGGTGCAACCATGCCGGACGGCCTCGAAGATGTAACAAAACTGCCCTATATCACTTATAAATTGCTTAAAGCAGGCTTCTCCGAGACGGACATTCGCAAAATACTCGGCGGGAATAGCCTCCGCGTATTGGCCGAGGCCGAGCGTGTAGCCGCAACGATGAAGCTGTAACATCGCGAAGGAACGTAGCCCCACCTTCCGATGAGCGACGAAAAACCACACAAACGCTTGAATACCCACACTAAAAAAATCCTACAGCTAAAGAAGGCCGATGACACCCTCCGCCAAATATTGCTAGAGGAAGGCGTGTTATTTGATGGCTATCACCCCAGAATGGAGGAATTACACCTCAAAAATGCCGAAGATCTGGGCGCCATTATGGACAAGATTGGGTATCCTACACCCGCAAAAGTGGGACAAGAAGCCAGTGATGCGGCATGGCTCATTATACAACATGCCATAAGCAAACCGGAATTTATGCGGGCTTGTGCGGTGCTATTGGAAAAAGCCGTCCAACAAGGCCAAGTTGCTCCCACTACATGGGCTTATTTGACCGATCGCATTGCCGTTTTGGAGGGACGTTTGCAATTGTTTGGGACACAATTCGACTGGGATGTGCATTTGGAATTAAATCCTCTCCCATATGATGACCTTGAGGCGGTGAACAAACGCCGTGCAGACATAGGTCTGAATACCCTTGAAGCGCAAACAATGCTCATGCGAGAACGGGCCAAGGCAGAGCAAAACAATCCCCCCAACATGGCGACCCGGAATGCAACTTACGAGGCTTGGCGGAAACGTGTAGGCTGGGCGGAGGCACAGATCCGTTAACTAAACATGCACTCCAGTATTTAAATGATTGTTATTAAAAGAATTAAATGCTTTAAATTGGCCTAATTTATCCCCTATACATTTCGGAAAAGGCTTCAGACAGGCCCAAACACCGTGCAAAACCTCCAATTGCACAAACTCGTGAATTCCATCGGAACAAGGATGCCTTCGACTTAGCTAACAAAGCCAACGGGCTTGGCTTTGTTAAGCCCAATTTATTCTATGGGTTGCGCTCATCTCAGTCATGTGAAGGATGGCGTTAATATCGCATGATGCGTAGTTTATGCTTGAGGCTGCCGCGCTAACGGAAGGCGTTCCTGTTTCATTAATCATTGTTTTTGCGTGCTTTACGTCTCTATTCAGACGAACGACGTTGCCCCATACATTCTGGTATTACATTAACCTCATGCTTTAGCGTGGGGTTTTCTGCAACCGCCACCACAAGCGGCTTTAGTCATGAGGCGCGGGCAATAACACGATTTAGGGGTTGCGCAAAAGCCGTTCTAAAGAAAAAATAAGCGATAACACTTTTTACAACCCCTTTGCTGTTAGCTCGGAAATGGTTTTCAATTAAGATGCCGTCTCTACGGGGCAAAATATTGTCCAATAGTCTTAGTAGTTGTGCAAGATTTGCCCTTCCATAGCTTGATTGACCCGAAACTCAGCTTGCAAAAGCTGTTTTATGCTTGTGCGATGGTTTAAATCTTGGGAGTGCCCCCAAAACAAGGTTGCAAAAGTTTAGAAAAAGGAAGAAGATTATATGGTGTGGTGTATAGACACAAAAAAAGCGTTCCATATCGAACGCTTTTTGATGGGCTATTGTTTTTCGCAAGCCGTTCAATTTACATAAACCGCTTGATCTGGTAGTTCTACGACTGGATTTTGGCCAAATTTGACGAGGGTGCGATAATGCGAGCCAACGGCTATAGCAAACGTATCATGTTCGTGGTAAGGAACCCCATATTTTTTAGCGACCTCCTTCACAATTGGGCTGATGTTGGGATAATGCACACTACAAACTTTTGGGAAAAGGTGGTGTTCAATTTGGTAATTCAACCCACCAATATACCACGAAAGTAGTTTATTGCGTCGCGCAAAGTTCGAGGTGGTTTCCATTTCGTGTACCAACCAATGATTGTGGATAAGGCCGGTATCATCATATTCAGGATGGTCGGTTTCTTCAACAACATGCGCCAACTGAAAAACCACGCCCAAGATAAGCCCCGCAGTAAGATGAGCCGTTAGAAAGCCAATCAAAAACTGCCACCATGTGATGTCGAGGATCATCAGTGGCAAGACAATTTGGTAAGCTACGGTCACGGTTTTCATAATCCACAGCGTTGCCCATTCTTTCATAGGGTGTTTTTTATTCACATAAGGCCCTAATTTTTTGGCGAAAAAGTATTTAAAATCCTTGATGACCAACCAAAAAACCGTTGCAAACGAATATGCTGGAAAGGCCAAAATATGCTGAAAACGGTGGATGGTTTTATGTGGCGTATGGGGAGAGAGACGAACAAATGCGGCAACCTCCAAGTCCTCATCATGGCCATGAACATTGGTATAGGTGTGGTGGATGACGTTGTGGGTAATTTTCCACATATAGCCATTGGCGCCTAGCAAATCGAACGTTAGCCCTAATATCCAATTTAAGCGTTCATTGGAGGAATACGCGCCATGAAGCGCATCGTGCGAGATGGAGAACCCTATACCGGCCATAGATATGCCAAGAAGAACACAAAGCCCCCACATTTGCCAAACACTGAACCCTCCAAAAAGGATCAACAGATAACATGAAACGAAAACACCCAAAATGATGATGGTCTTCATAACCATTTCTATATTTGCGTGTTTCGAAAGGTTGTTTTGCTCGAAGTACTCACTTACCCGTTGTTTGACCTCTATGGTAAAGGCGCGGGCGAGTGTGTTATCGAAGCGAACTTTGACTTTTGCCATAAGGTTAGCAGGTTAACTATGAAACGATAAAACAACACATTAGCCATTTTTTTAAAAAAAACCTAATAAGGATTTGGCAAATTTTATTCACCCCAAAGATTATTTCGTTTAATGGCGATAGAAGACCACGTATTTTGGCGTGTTGCGACCCGAACGATGTAAGGGCCTTGCGGTAAATGGGGAACTTCGATCGCGATTTGTCGTGACGCAGCGGTGGCTTCCCATGCTTGCGAAAACACTTCTCGGCCTAAAAGGTCAAAAACCTGAACGTTTACGGGCGAAATTATTGCGTTTTGGAGGTCTATCGTAAAACGATCTGTGATGGGGTTTGGAAAAATGGTGATATTGGGCACGACCGTAGTAGGAGCCTCGTTGGTTACGTTAGGCTTAACGGGCACAAAGAGGGGCATTGCCGCAATAAATCCGCCATTCTCCGAGCCAAAAACCATTCTTCTCGGAAGGAAGGTTTGAGGGGATACGGTTATAGACGTTGGCGCGATGTGTCGAAGGTTGAACGTTTCCTGTCTTATACCGCGAAAGGGCTTGCTGAAGGCGTCCTTTTCTTGCGGCTGCCAACTGGCCTCTGCGTTTTCCGGTGCAATGTTTCTATACACCCACACGCCGTCCCGCTCACTGCCTACCATCAGGTAAGCAGGCCATGCGCCCTTGTTGCTGCGGCTAAAATGTATAAATGCTGGCTTGCTAAATCCTTTTACGTTAAGTCCTAAATAGTTTTCGGTCTCTTTTATAAAATTTGGCGCTTTAGACGTACCTACATTATTATAGCGTACCAAGTCTCCGGCGGCATTGCCCACCAAGAGGTCTAAGTCCCCATCGTCGTCTAAATCTGCAAGGGCTGGTGCGCTGTTTGTTCCTACAAAAATACTTGCGTAAGTACGGCTAATTTCTTTAAACCCATCGGGTTCGTCATTTTGGTAGTAGCGAATCCGGCCATTTTGCATTCCGAGTAACAAATCCTCGTCTCCGTCGCCATCCAAATCTCCGAATGCAGGAGCCAAGTTATAAGCACCCTCTATCTTCAAGAAATGCGAATCTTTAAGGCGATATTCGGGGGTGTTTTGTAATTCTGTGGCCTCAAAAAGCGTCAAACGTCCAAAATTAGGCGATCCCACTTGGTCTTCGTTCCCAACCACCAAATCTAAATCACCATCACGGTCAACATCAAAAAATGCGGGGACGCTCTTTTTTCCGACATCTGGCACATAAAGATACCGTTTGGTTTGAAGGGTATAAACAGGCTTTGCCTTGCTTCCGGTATTGCGATAAAAATAAAGGTTCTGGATGGCATCGCCTTGTAGATCCATACAAAAACCACCTTGAACCGCCACAAACATATCTTCATCTCCGTCTAAGTCTTCGTCGCCAAAAACGGCTACATTAAAACCAGACGTTTGTAGGCCAAGCCCCGGAATGATAAAGGCGGGGTATTGTTGCTCGGTTTTCGGGAATGCGAACGCGGATTCTGTGCAGGTTCCGGTGTTTTCAAGTTGGAGCAAACCAGCGATGAAAGTATCTGTCCAGAGGATATCGGGTTTTTCGTCACCATTTAGATCGTGGAAGGAAATGGTTGCCGCGCCATGTCGCCCAGACTTTGTGAGGGCCGCCCCACCGCAATAGGTTCCGAGAAGCGAGACACCGGCAAACACATCGGAACGGCGGGTAAACTTGGGCAATCCGTCATCCCAGCGCCCCACTTGCTCGTAAAAGGTGATGGTTCCAGATTGGTTTGTGGTGAAGTAATCGCGGTCGTTGTCGCAGTCTATGTCTGTAAATTGAGGGATTGAACCAACTTCAGAAAAAACCGGTTTGCCATCCGTATCCAACAAGATTTCCGTTTTTTGGTTTGTGTTAAACTGGTTGTTGACCCTGCTAAATTCCCAGACTTGTATATCATTATAGCCATTGGCGGCAAACAAAAAGAACACGTCTTTGGCTTCGGGCCAGATTTGAAACCAATTTCCAGAAACCACCTCCGGAAAGGCGTTCAGTTGTTCTAAGACCAAGCCCTCGATAGGGTCATTCCGAAAAAACAAGAGTTGATCGGGCTGGTTTTGCAAAAAAAGGTCTGGACGTGCATCTCCCGTCACGTCTATCCACTGCAACAATGGCGTATGAAGCCCACCAACAGGCCAAGAACGATAGGAAATGCCCGCTGCGTCTGTGACGTGCATTGGTTCCGCCAAAAAATTCTGGGCCAGTAAGTGACCAGACGAGACGCCGAGCCAACATAAAACAACAAATATCCGGAAGAAAATGGTGCGCCGCATCCCATTTTGGTTTTGGTTTATCAGAAATGTACAACCCGATACTAAAAGCCGCAAGAAGGCCAAGAAGAAGAACATGGTTTTGGGGGTTTAAAAAGCGATTCCTATAAAGTTCTTCATCCCATAGCACAATCGTATTTCGTATATTAATAAGCTAACCAAAATCTAAAGAACCCCCCAAACCACAGCCCAATTTATGGCAGACGAATTGAACGAAAACGACCTCCCTTCCGACGAAAGCCAAGACGCCAGCACCCCTCGTATTGTCCCGATCAATATAGAAGAAGAGATGAAAGCGGCCTACATTGACTATTCAATGTCGGTGATTGTAAGCCGCGCTTTGCCCGATGTGCGGGACGGTCTGAAGCCCGTACACCGTCGGGTGTTGTATGGGATGGACGAGCTTAGCATGGGCGCAGGGAAGGCTTACAAAAAAAGCGCACGTATTGTTGGGGATGTTTTGGGTAAATATCACCCGCATGGCGACTCTGCGGTCTATCAGACGATGGTGCGGATGGCGCAAGATTTTGCAATGCGTTACCCATTGGTGGATGGCCAAGGGAATTTTGGCTCGATTGATGGCGACTCGGCTGCGGCCATGCGCTATACCGAAGTCCGAATGACGCGCCTTGCCGAGGAAATGCTTCGCGATTTGGGGAAGGAAACGGTGGACTTTGTGCCCAACTTCGATGGTTCCTTGGATGAGCCGGAGGTCTTGCCTGCTGCCATACCCAATCTGCTCCTCAATGGTTCATCGGGGATTGCCGTCGGGATGGCTACCAATATCCCACCCCATAATTTGGGCGAATTGGTGGATGGTATTATAGCCTTTATCGAGGACAACGAGATCACCATCCCAGAACTCATGAAATTCATTCCCGCACCCGATTTCCCAACGGGGGCCATTATCTATGGTACGACTGGGGTGAAAGAAGCCTATCTCACTGGGCGCGGACGGGTGGTGGTACGGGCCAAAATGCACGAAGAGACCATACACGGACGCTCGGCATTGGTGGTTTCGGAAATACCGTATCAGGTGCTGAAATCGGGGATTATTGAGAAAATTGCACAATTGGTACGGGATAAACGCATCGAAGGCATCCATGATTTGCGGGACGAATCAGACCGAGAAGGGATGCGCATTGTGATTGAACTGAAAAAAGATGCCATTCCGATGGTGATCCAAAATCAGTTGTATAAATTTACGCCGCTCCAATCCACTTTTGGCGTCAATACGGTTGCCTTGGTTAAGGGCAGGCCGCGCACCTTAAACCTTAAAGAGTGCCTCCAATATTATGTAGAACATCGTCACGAGGTGGTGACACGACGCACGGAATATGAACTACGCAAGGCCGAGGCTCGTGCCCATATTTTGGAAGGTTTACGGATTGCTTTGGATTTTTTGGATGCGGTGATCTCCATTATCCGGCACTCCCCTACGGTGGACGAAGCCCAGCAGAATTTAATGGCAGGCCGTTTCCCCGAAAAACTTACGCCGGAGGATCGCGCCATTCTCGGCTTGCCCACCCACAACGAGTCTTTGTTTACCCTTTCTGACCTTCAAGCCAAGGCGATTTTGGAGTTACGGCTTCAACGTCTTACAGGTTTAGAACGCCAGAAAATAGAGGACGAATACCGGGCATTGATTCAGGAAATTGAGCGTTTGCGCGCCATTTTGGCCTCCGAGGCGTTGCGAATGGCCATCATTAAACAGGAATTAATTGAGATCCGAGAAAAATACGCCGATCCGCGCCGTACACAAATAGATCACTCCGGCGGCGAAGACTTTATCATGGAAGACTTGATTGAGGATGTGACGACGGTGGTCACCATGACGCACCAAGGGTTGATTAAGCGTACCTCGGCCTCAGAATATAAAGCCCAAGGACGTGGTGGAAAGGGCTTAAAAGGTGCTGGAACTCGTGATGAGGATTATATCGAACAGCTTTTTGTGTGTGGAACGCACGATTGGTTGTTGTTCTTTACGGATTTTGGAAAGTGCTACTGGCTACGGGTTTATGAAATTCCAGAAGGCTCACGTACCGCCAAAGGAAGATCCATCCGGAACCTCATTCAGATAGACCAAGAAGACAAGGTACGCGCGGTGCTTGCGGTGAATAAAGCCGATTTTGCGAGTGCGGAGTTTAAAAACTCACATTTTATCTTCTCGGTTACAAAAAACGGGACGGTCAAGAAAACGCCACTGATGGATTATAGCCGACCGCGTGCCGATGGCATCCGTGCACAAAACATCGAAGAGGGCGACCAACTCTTGGACGTGCGTATGACGGATGGCAAAACCGATATTATTTTGGCGTCCTCTGCCGGATATGCTGTCCGATTCGAGGAACACCGTGTGCGACCTATGGGCCGAATTGCAACGGGGGTTCGCGGTATTTCCTTGGCCGAGGGCGAGGTGGTGGTGGGCCTCATTGCCGTAACCGACCCCAATATGATGATTCTTACCGTCAGTGCAAATGGTTACGGGAAACGTAGCTCGGTGGAAGAATACCGGCTAACCAATCGCGGTGGAAAAGGGGTGACGACGCTAAAGGCGACTGAACGCACGGGGCCATTGGTGGCTGTCCGGGGGGTAACCGATGAAGATGATTTGGTGATTGCCACCACCAATGGCTTGCTCATTCGGATTTCCGCCGGAACCATTCGCGAAACAGGCCGTGCTGCTGGTGGAGTAAAATTGCTTACACTGAATGACAATGACGCCATTGCAGATGTGTCCCGTGTGGTGAAGGAAGAAGAAGAAAATGGGAATGGAGGGGCAAATGACGTAGAAAACGGGGCTTCCGAGGAAAGCCCTCAAGCGCCCGTCGAGGGGATGAACACCACTGAAGAAGCATAATATTTTGCACATAAGTTACTAAATAACAAGCGGTTGCCACAAAATATAAGAGGCAACCGCTTGTTATTCTCACCTATTTGTACCGATGTTAGCGCTATGCGTTGTTCTCGGCCAACCAGCGTTCCACATCAATAGCGGCCATACAACCCGTTCCGGCAGCCGTAATTGCCTGACGATATACGTGGTCTTGGGCATCGCCACAAGCAAATACGCCGGGAATATTGGTTGCGGTATTGCCAGATCCAGTTTTCAGATAACCTGTGGCATCCATTTCCAACTGCCCCTTGAACACCTCCGTATTTGGTTTATGCCCAATAGCGACGAAGAGTCCTGTAACGGGCAAGGTACTGGTTTCGCTCGTTTGCACATTTTTCAGCGCAAGCCCCGTGACCTCATTTTCACCCAAGACATCTTCCACAACCGTGTTCCAGATCACCTGAATTTTGGGATTTTCCAAAACCCGTTGTTGCATGATTTTGGAGGCGCGGAAGCTATCGCGACGGTGAATGAGATATACCTTAGCCGCATGACGGGTGAGGTATTGAGCCTCCTCCATTGCAGTATCTCCGCCGCCCACAATGGCAATTTCTTGGTTTTTGAAGAAAGCACCGTCACAAGTAGCACATGCCGAGACCCCATATCCACGTAGGCGCAACTCGTTTTCTAAGCCCAAATACATGGCCGAAGCGCCCGTCGAGACAATAACGGTCTCGGCTAAAAACGGCACTTCCTCGTCCACCACCAATTTGAAAGGCCGCGCCGAAAAGTCCACCTCGGTGACCATGCCCCAACGCAGGTCTGCCCCAAAGCGTGTTGCCTGATCGCGAAACCGTTGCATCATGTCTGGCCCCATAATTCCTTCAGGAAAACCGGGGAAGTTCTCTACATCGGTGGTGGTCATAAGCTGGCCTCCCGGCTCTGGGCCTTCAAAAACAACAGGGCTTAGGTTGGCACGGGCTGCATACAACGCCGCCGTCAATCCGGCAGGCCCCGTACCAATAATGGCCACATTTAGACGTTCGGCAGCCTCAAAATTTAATTCGTTGATCATTGTGTTCTTTCAAAAAGGAACCCGAAGGCATCCAAGCCTTAATAAAGGTTGTTTAAGCGGCAGAAGCGGCATTTTCGATGACTTTATCAAGGTGTGCGGCCAACTTTTTCTTTGGAACCGCACCAATCACTTGATCCACCACTCGGCCCTTGTGAAAAATAAGGAGTGTGGGGATAGAACGGATGCCAAACTGTCCGGAAACATATTGGTTCTCGTCCACATTCAGTTTTACCACTTTCGCCTTGCCTTCATACTCATTGGCCAATTGTTCCACAGCCGGAGCAATCATTAGACAAGGGCCGCACCAAGCTGCCCAAAAGTCCACCAAAACGGGGACATCGCTTTCTAAAACTTCGGTTTTGAAGGTTTTGTCGGTTACTGCAAGTGCCATTTTATTATTAGATTTAGGTTAATGATTCATGAAGATGACTTGTGGAAATGGGGACGGTCAGCGGTTCTACGTAGCGGAGTTTGGCGAACATTTGCTCGAAAGCGGTTTTCATTTGCTCCCAAACCTCCAGATTAATGCAATAACACACAGAGGTTCCTTCCGTTTTCCCATACACAAGGCCAATTTGCCGCATCTCTTTCAGGTGTGCCGAGATGGTGGGTTGTGCAAGCGGAAGATCAAACTTCCCGCAGTTGGTTGCACCCCGTTCCATCAGTTGCTCTAAGATCGCAATACGGGCGGGATGTGCCAGTATGCGGGAAAAGGCCGCAAGTTCGTTCTGTGTTTTGTTAAAAGCCTCTGTATTGATTGCACCCATTTCTTTTATTGTTATATCGAAATATACAAATATATAGATAAAAAAGCAACACCACGATTGTGAAATACAAATGACGATACCGAGGTGTTTACAACAAGCCCTCTTCGCCTTCTTCGCCTCTACGGGATTTTTTGGGTGTTTGAGGCGATGTGGCGTTATTGGTGGGCGCTGGAGAAATCGTTGATGGGCCTGATGGTGGTGTAGTGCCTCTGGAAAGTTGGCCAATTTCGGGGGCAAGTAGCGGCAACTGTGTTGGCGAAAGCCTAAAGACATCTTTGTTGCCATCTATGGTACCCAGAATCTCGTTGGCCGTTTCTTTGAAGACCAATTCCCGTGTGAGTCCTGCCGTTGTTTTGATGCGAAGGATATGGGTGCCTTCTGCTTTTAGCGCTGCCGGTTGTACACCATGCACAAAGGCTTCGGCTTTTACTGCCCCAAAGCGCCGCAACCATTTAACCGTACTCAGGGTATCGGCTGTTGTACCAATGCCGTTTAGGATTAATTGCCACTGGCCGTTGGTGTTTGCAACCTCATATTTCTCATCGGGCTTGACGACGGAAATACGCTCGATGGTAGCAATAGGGAGTCTTAAAACGGTGGTAGAGCGCCATTCCTCAAGGGCTGTATTGGTCGAGACATTGCCTCTAACTTGCAGGACGTTGGGGTCGTTGCCCATCCGCATAAAAAAAGACGCACCTTCGGCAGTGGTATTGCCTAAGATGAGGGTCCGGGTATTTTTGCCCATCGTAAGCACAATGGTGCGTGCAGCGGCTTCCACGCCATAGGTTTTGTACCGATCTGGCGTATTGGCAACAACATGTTCTGGTTTCAAGGCAACCAATTGACCAAGCAAGCGAGCGATGGCCACCGAATCTGCCGGACTATGCTGCGGATGTGTAATATGCCAGCCTTCGGCGCCTTTGAGCAATTTGAGGGTGTCTTGATTGGCCACACGAATTTCGATGGCGTCAATCTCTTCGGTTTTTATGCTCCAGTTCGGGAGTTTAACGGTTGACTCTAAGCCACCAAAAATACCTGCGAAATAACCCATAACCAATACGCCCGCCAAAACTGCGGTGAGTAGGAGAACCTGCCCTTGCTTCATGTTTTTTGCTTTTTAAACGAAGATGTTACCATAAGAAAATATACGGCATCCGGTTTAGGATCAAACAGTCTTAAACGCAAAATAACCGATTGGGGCAAAAAACAATTATTTGCCTACGGTCTCCTATTTTTGATCCTGTAGTCAACAACTTATTGGCTTCGTGGTGCTTCCACGGGGAAAGCAAACCTTGTTATTAGAACGTACCACACAGGATTTTGACCTGCACTTCAAACATCCTATTTGATTAAAGCATGATGTAGGTTATTTTTATAAGGTGATTTTCTTATGGCAGAAGAGGTCTGCGATCTTGTTGTAGCGCAACACACATCTGCATTTTTATAGACCCAACTTCTGCACTGTTCTTTGGATTTACTGACGAAAACCAATATCTGCGTAAGTGCAGTGATGTGAAAGGAAGGGATAAAATAAGATTTTTTTAGAAACAGGGCATTGATATTTACCATTACGGCACGATTGTAATTAGGAATGCAGCCAGATAAGTATTATCTTAATCTTCTCATCACCTCTAATTGTTTTTTTACATGTCTTAAATTAATTGTTTATGCAGAAGCAATATGCTACCAGTACGTTGAAGTGGTTATTATTAGGTCTAATAGGTGTAATTGCCATTTCTGTTTTTGTATTTCAGCCAGATAACCCCGCAACCTTGCCAGATTTTGAGCAGTTGGAAATGGGCGAAGATGGTGCGGGCCGAGCAGAATTCGACCGGATTCGCTTTCAAGATCCGAAAACCAAACAAATCCCCGAAGGCATAAGGACAAGAGAGTTACGGTTTATTCAAGATTTGCCTATACGGCTCGAAGGGGCTGCACTGAACAAAACCAGTGCAGATGTCCTTTCTTGGACACAAAGAGGCCCGTACAACGTGGGTGGAAGAACCAGAGCCGTATTATATGATGTGAGTGACGCAACCTATAATACCCTGATTGCAGGAAGCCCGACAGGAGGCGTGTGGCGCACGACAAATGGGGGGGACTCTTGGAGCCGCAGTACCCTCAATCCTTTGGCAGGTTTTTATGAACTACATAACGTAACAGCCCTGACCCAAGATACGCGGAGCGGTAAGACGGCTACGTGGTATTTCGCAGGAGGAGAACATGGGGTTTCTCATGGAGTTAATGGTTATTTTACTTTGCTTGGAGAAGGAGTATGGAAATCCACCGATAGTGGGGTTTCTTGGACGCAGTTAAATGCGAGTATTGGCAGCACGCCCTCGCCTCAATCTTGGAATTCTCGATTTGATTATGTATGGGACTTGGCTATAGACCCTTCCAATACCTCACAAGATGAGATTTATGCGGCTTGCGCCTCCGATTTGATTGTGCGCTCGACCAATGGTGGTACCTCTTGGTCTATAGTATTAGGCACTTATGCTTCTTCATCTCGTTATACAGATGTCGCTGTGAGCAGCACGGGAAGGGTTTATGCAACTTTTGGGAACGCTTCAGGAAGTGCCTCCACCAAGGGCATCTTTACTTCTTCTTCTGGCGATTCTGGCTCTTTCACCGATATTACCCCTGCCGCACTCACAGGAAACTATAGAAGGATTGAGATCGCCATCTCTCCCTCCAATGAGGACATCGTGTATTTTCTGGCCAATACACCTAGTGCAGGAACGCGTGATCATATGCTCTTTAAATATCAACTTTCTACCAATACATGGACGGATTTATCTGAAAACATTCCTAATTATGGTTCTTTTCAGAATGGTATTTTTAGTTCGCAGGGCAGTTACGATTTGTTGGTCAAGGTTAATCCAAGCAATGAAAACCAAATCTATATTGGCGGAACGAGTTTATACCGTTTAACTTTTTCGCCTCCTGCCACAGCCGCTACCGCATCTGTACAAATTGGGGGCTATAGCAATTCCGGAGATAACTGGAGTGGGGTTACGGGTGAAATTGACCAACACGCGGATCAACATGCTTTAACCTTCCGCCCCGGTAGTAGCACCACTGCCGTATCGGGGCATGACGGCGGGATTAGTTTTACCAACGATATTACGGCAAGCACGGTTGTATGGGATAACCAAAACAATGGCTACAATACTACCCAGTTTTATGCGGCAGCCGTGGCGCCAAATATGTCCGGTGATAATGTGCTGGTAGGAGGTATGCAGGACAATGGTTCCTGGTTTGTAAATTCGTCATCACCAACTGCAAATTGGGTTGATCAATTAGGTGGAGATGGTTCATTTGCCGCGATATCCGACAATAAAGGTTATTATTACTTCTCTTGGCAGAACGGGACTATTTACCGTTTCCGATTGGATAGCGCTGGCGGGTTTTTAGGGTTTAGAAGGGTAGACCCTTTAGGGGCTTCTGGTTATAAGTTTATCAATCCCTTTATCTTAGACCCCACCAATACGTCTCGCATGTATTTGGCAGGAGGCACGACCATTTGGCGCAATAGCAATTTAGAAGATGCTGCCATTACCGAAGGAAGTAATAGCGAGCTTGTAACCAATTGGACCCAGCTTTCTGGCACGAATGTGAGTGGGGGATCCATTTCGGCGGTCTCGGCTTCAACATCGCCTGCAAACCATGTGTTTTACGGAACCATAGGAGGGCGTATCTACCGCTTAGACGGTGCAGATGCAGCAACCGCAGCCAGCGTGCCAGTCGAGATTACAGGTAGTGGGATGGCTGGTAGCAATAAATACACCTCTTCCATTGCCGTTGATCCCACGGATGCCAATAAAGTCTTGGTCACTTATTCTAATTATAGCATAATTAGTGTCTATTATACCACAAATGCACTTTCTGCAACCCCTACATGGGCCAACGTAAGTGGCAACATCGAGCAAAATGCAGATGGCAGCGGGAATGGACCTGCAGTGCTTTGGGGGACGATCATGCCCTATCAAGGAGGGACATTGTATGCACTTGGTACAAGTACGGGCTTGTATTTTTCTACAAGTGTGAATGGGAGTACCACTTGGACGCGAGAGGCCGGCGTTGGTATTATGCCCGTCAGTATGGTTGTTTCGCGTATGAAAGATGCCAACCTTTTTGTTGCGACCTTTGGAAATGGTATGTTTCAAGGAACGGGCCTGACCGCGCTGCCCATTCAGGTGGCGGGTTTTATAGCCACTCAGGAACAGGATAATGCCATTTTGGAGTGGCGAGCCTTCAGCCAGTCCAATATAGATGCTTTTGTCCTTGAACACGCTTTCGGGGGGGATACACCGTTTAGAGAAGCCTTCACCATTAGCCCAGAAAACAAAGACGCGCCAGAAAATGCGTATCGGAGGACTATCCCTAATTTACTGCCGGGGCATCATCGCTTTCGACTTAAGCAAGTGAGCACAGACGGACGAATTTATTACACGGACGAAGTTGGGTTAAATGTTGCTTTGGCCAATAAATTCTTGCTCAGTGAGGCGTATCCTAATCCCTTTAATCCACAAACAAAGTTTCATTTTGCTACGGCAACATCACAACGGGTTACGGTCAAAGTCTTTAATGCCCTCGGTAAGCAAGTGGCTACACTGTATCAAGGAACGGTTCCGGCAAATGAAACCCAGTTTATTACGTTTGAGGGAAATGGCTTGGCCAGCGGCTTATATTTGGTGCAGGTTTTGGGACAAAATTTCTCAGCTGTACGCCGTATGAACTTGGTAAAATAGTTTTTTGGCAAACAAAGTCTTGGCATGTCATTTGTAATGTTTTTTTTTACTTTTGACGCCCCGAAAACGTCAAAACAGCCACACACAAACAAAAAATGCCATGAAAAACCTCCAAGACTTTGCCCCTTTTGTGATAGATGCCAAGACCGAGGCCAATATTACAGGCGGCACTTATAAAATGCGCAAAAGGACGTTCGTTAGACCAGAAGCAAGTTCACTCATAAAAAGGAAAATTCATGTTTATGAAGAAGGCTCCCTTGATGGTGGTTTGCCGATTGAGTACCCGCTCTATATCCCAACCGATCCGTTTACACCGCCTAAACTCCCCTAAGATCCATTCGTGAGGGTGAAATTTAATGGGTTATGGTGACCAAACCATAACCCATTTTTCATCTGTGGAGAACACCTTATCCTCCATAAACTTGAGTGTTAAACCTGATTCATAAATATACTAAGAGGAAAAGCCGCCGGGTTCCGGTATTGCTTGGCAATTTCAAACGTGCTTGTTAAGATAATTTTGGATGCCTGCTTGGATGTTTTTTGTGAAGTCCTGGCGGTCTGGAGATTTGTTTAAAAACGTATTTACCGGATAAAAGTGGGCTTGTTGGTAACTATCGGCGAAAAGTTCAAAGCGCTGACGGGCAATAAAGTTCGACATGGCGGGGCGATTGCGGTGTTTACGTAGGGCTTCAATATCAATCGTGGCATTGGCCACCATGCTTTCGCCATAGCCTGCTTCGCACAAGACCAATCCTTCGTTGTTAATGATTTTTGAAAGACCGTCTGTGCTGGCAAATGGGATGTCTATGCCCGCAATACCTGCCGAATTTGCAGAAACGACGTAGGCCATATTTTCGATGGCGCGGGCGAGTTTAGCCACCCCTTTTTGGGTCATTTGCGGGCTTCCAACTTCGGATGTGGCGTGTAGAAACACTTCAGCGCCACGCATCATCAAACAGCGTGCAATTTCGGGGTATAAAATTTCTTCGCTGGCAATACAAGCCAAATTGCCAATCTCGGTTTTAGCAACGGGAAATACGCCGTCCAAACCATAAATTTCTACATAGCGATCCCAGACATCATGCGGCGTTGGCGCAAACATGCTATTTAAGCGGCGATAGCGTAAGACCATCTCGCCGGTTGGGGCAAAAACAAAACTTGCTTGGAAGTATAATGCTGGAAAATGCGGGTCTAATTCATACGCATTTCCACTTAGAAAGATATTTTGTTGTTTGGCAATTTCGGCTAAGGCGGCATATTCAGGGCCTTGTACGTGAAAACAAGCTTTTTCTTGCCAAAGCGGGAAACTTTCGCCCATGGGAAAGCCCGTCGCAAAATATTCGGGCAAGACCACCAAGCGTAAATCGGGGCCAATAAAGCGTTTGCTTGCCGCAATCTGTTGTTCAATTTTGGCAATATTGTTCAAAACTTGTTGCCGTGCATCTTGGGGTGCAAGCGCATTAACTGCATGGCAAGTTGTTTGAAGGGCAAGGGCTTTATACGGCTCCATTCTCAAATTCTTTATGCACTCAAACGGCGGAGGCACGTTTCTATTAAGGCTAAAAAGACCTGCCGTTCATCTGTGCTTAGGTCTTCAAATAATTGTTCGTTGAGCATTTTCCGCATTGGTTGAAGGGATTCCAACAGTTTAACCCCTTCCGGTGAGAGGGCAAGACGTTTGCGGCGGCGGTCTTCTGTGTCCTCGATCTGAACTGCCAAGCCTTTGTCTAACAAAGTTGCGATGAGGTTGGTGACATTCGGACGAGAGACGTTAAGGGCGCGGGTGATCTCGGCAGCAAGAATTTTTTTATCGTGTTGTTCACTCTCAAAAAAAGGTAGATTGGGGTCTTTTGCCAAATAAAGCATAATCAGCCATTGCTGGGTTGTAATGCCCAAGCCCTGACTAATCTGGTCTCGGCGGCGCTTTAAAGCATCTCCAAGTGCAATAAGGTGAAGGATTATAGACTCCTCCAAGCGTTTTTCAATCATGGACATTTACGGTTACGGGTGGAAAAGACGGCGTATGATTGATTGTTTCAAAAGAATTTAGGGCAATAAGCGCCCAATTCCCGTACCCGTGAGATTTATGTAGCCATTTTTAGATGAAATATGCTTTAGGATTGTTTCTACGGCATGAACTCGGAAGGGCAATCCACTGATATAGGGCGTTAGTAGCAGGCTAAACACCCGTGCGCCGTGGGTTCCCGCTTCTTCATAGAGTGCATCAAACTGATCTAAGACTTGGGTGACAAAGCTTTCTTCGGTTTGGTGATAGTCTATTAAGATACGATGATCCGATATTTCTTGCGAGAGCGGTAAGGCAACCAATTTCCCACCTTGCGTCTTCATCCAATAAGGCAAGTCATCATTTGCCCAATCGCAAATAAATGTACAACCGGCGGCGGCAACCAAGTGCGGAGTCTCGAACGATTCTGAAAAGGCGGGAGAAAGCCAACCGTTTACCGCCTGACCAGAACGGCTTCTAAGGATTTCTAAGCTTTCGGTAATGTATTGTTTTTCAACTTCCAGATCCATACCGCCATAATGCAGTGCGTCCATATCTACGCCATGCGCCACAATTTCGTGTCCTGCTTTTACCACTTCGTCCAATAAAATCGGATATTTTTCTGCCAATACCGAATTCATGGCGAAATTGGCTTTAAACCCATATTTATCAAGCACTTTCATTAAACGAAAAACGCCAACCCGATTGCCATAATCGCGGGTGGTATAGTGCCGAAAATCGGGGTAGGGCGTAACCATGCTGCCGGGTGCTTTAAAAGGCTTGCCCGATGGATTGAGCGGAAAAAACGTCAGCGGGATGGTTAGCATAACAGCCACACGCGCATTGTTGGGCAAGGTGAGTGGTGGCCGCTCGAAAAGATTCGACCACGCATACCAGTCGTGATCCATCCGATGTCCGCGCTTGGGATATTGAAGAAAAATCTCGTCTAAAGGCATGGTCTAAATAGGTTCAGGGTTCCAAGAAGCAAAGGTGTCGTAATAATGCTCGAAGTAATAATCGGCGATTTCGCGGGCGGTTGTAACCCAAACATCTGAATGATTTGTGATGTATTGGAGCGCTTCTTCAAAGGGCTTAATACGGTGCGGATGCCCTACCAAAAACGCATGTAAAGGGATACACATCACCGTTCCGCTTTCTTCGCCCTCGGCATAGAGTTGATCGAATTGCTTTTTCAGCACATCGCCATAATGACGCGGCGACATCAAATAGGAGTTATAACAAATGACATCGTTCACTTCTAAGGAATACGGCATGGAAATCAGCTGCCCCTTTTTTACGCGGATCGGTTGTGGTTGATCGTCTTGGAAAAGATCGCAGGTGTAGCGAATGCCATATTCGGCGATGAGGTCGAAGGTGCGCTCCGTGTGCGTGAGGGCTGGCGCAAGCCAACCGGCAATGGCCTGTCCGGTGGCTTCTTTAACCGTATGCAAGGCATCTTCGATGATGCGCCGTTCTTGGGCTTCGTCCATACCATAGCAATACCGTGTGTTGTAGATGCCATGCGAGAAAAACTCCCAATTTCGCTCGTTGCAGGCTTGAATGATTTCGGGATGGTGTTGGCACATCGCCACCGAGAGCGAAACACTGCCTCGCACGTTGTACTTATCCATCGCCTCCATCATACGATAATGCCCAACGCGGTTGCCATAGTCGCGGGCGGCATAGCCTACAATATCGGGATTTGGTCTGCCCCAAGGTGTTCGATATGGATTTTTTGGCGGATCAAACTCGTAAAACTCGATATTTGGCGCAACCCAGAATGCGATTTTGGCTCCATTTTTCCATCGGATCTTGGGACGGTTTTTATACGGCCAATAGGGGTATAATTCAGGGTCTCGCATCATAAGACATTCGGGTTATTCAGGTAATCTAGTACTTCTTGGTAAGAAACCACGTCTGCATATTTTAACAGCAGATCGGTCAAATTGGCAAAATGGAAACTTTCGTGTTTATCGGCAACACATTCTTCGGGAACAATGGTGCGATAACCTCGGGAGAGTGCATCTACAGCAGCCGCTCGTACACAGCCCGAAGTCGAGCCGCCTGTTAAAATAACGGTATCCACCCGATGCCAAACCAAGAGCGATTGCAGCGGCGTTTCAAAAAAAGGTGAGGGCATCCGTTTGCAATACACCACATCTGAAGGAAACACCTCCAAACGGTCGTCAAACTCGGCGCGGCGGCTGCCAAACTTGATGTTTTGGAGCGAATCGGGCGTATCGGTGCGGGTTCCCCAAACCCCTGCATCTTCTCCCGAATCCATATACGCCACGTAGGTAAAGACCACGGGCAAAGACTTTGCCCGTGCCAAGCGGTTAATTTCGTTGATGTATTGAATTTGGTTGGGATCGGTTTCGTAAGCCGTTTTGAATTCATCGGTTTTGGTGTAGGCTTTTTGCAAGTCAATATTGACTATGGCGGCCTTTCGCCCAAAACCAAACTTGGCGCGTGTTGGGTTTGCCTTTATTTCGTAATACAGTTCACGCGCTGTCTTGTTAGATCGCTCCATGTTTTTTAGTGATTTAAGCGGGTTTAAGCCAATCGCCAATACCGTAAGGGTCTGCCAAAGCCCCCGAAACATGTTCATGTCGGATTTTCCACGCGCCTTCGTGTTTCACCAAGACAAAACTTGCCCTGAAGGTGTTTTCAAAAACGCGCCCTTGGATATCCACGTTTAAGCGAATAATGCCAGCCACCCAGCCCATTTCGGTAGTTTCTTGACTGAACGGCCCTTCTAACCACGCTATGCTTTTTAAGGAAATGGCGGAGGCGCAGAAATCCATCCAGCCTTTTTGGATTTTCGTAAAACCGATGGTCGTCAGACGAGGGCCTTCCAAAATGATGTAAGTTTCTTCGGAAGGATCGTATTTAGCCAGAATTTCAGGCAAGTTTTTTTCGATAATTGCCTGATAATGCTCATTTACGGCTTGGATCATTTTTTACATCTCGTTGATTTCGTCGGCAATTTGGTCCATCGGCTTGTTGTTTTCGGGTTGCGCAATGGCCTCCAATTCTTGTTGGACGATGCGTAAGATGCGTGCGCTGTATCGGGCGTGCCAAAGCTGACGGGCTTCGGCGGCTTCTTCGTCGGGCGAGTAGGCTTCGATTTCTTCACGAGAGACCAAGCCTTTTTCGGCCAAAATCCGTTCGAGCGTATCGAGGCGTTCACGTGCCACAGCCAATTCCATTCCCACAGCCATCGTAATATTTAACACACGTTCAACGGCGGGATCGTCAAAAAAGTAAGGGCGTGCCCCTTTCGACTTGTTATTTGCCACTAAAATATCGTTCATAGTGCTACTCCGTTTAGGTTAGGATTGCGGTTTCCAGCCGCCAAATACATTCCAGATCGGGCTTCTGCCATAGTCTTCTTGGACGTTTGCATCTTTCTTTTTCTCGTCCAAATCATTAATGGCTTTGACTCCGACTTGCATAAACTCGGAGCGTGGGACGCCAGCTACTTCCATTAGGTCTTCTGGTTGTAGGTCGTGCATATGCCCCCAATAAGGCTCGGCGTTATAATACGCATCCCAATCGCGCATGAATTGCTCGTAATAGCTCATTTCGGGGGTGTATTGCGGCTGCTCGATGTGGAGGTTTAGCCCACCCGGAGCCAAAACACGGTTGATTTCGCCAAAGATGCGGTGGATGGCCTTCCCGCCGGTTTCATGGAGGAACATGGTCGTCTGTACCCAATCGAAGCTTGCATCTGTAAATTCTGCCATATTCTCGGCATCTACTTGCATGAAGGTTACATTTTTAACCCCCAAAGTATTGGCACGCGCCGCACCATAGCGCAACATCGGCGCACCAGCATCTATTGCAATGATCTCGGCATTGGGATACATTTCGGCGATGGGGAGCACATTATGCCCTAAGCCACAACCAATATCCAGAATACGTTTGGGCTGAAAATCGGGATAGGTTTCCTTTACCCAATAAGCTATAGCTTTGCCCCCACCATCTGTTAAACGGCCCAACATGCCGCCAGTGGTAACAAACAAGCCGGTATCGTAGTTTCCGGCATTGGCAACATCGCCTTCCATGTACTCGGTGTGATAGCTACCGGGCATCAGGTGGTTATCCACATGGCGGAGATAGGCCGGAACCTGAAAATCGGGTTTCAGCACCAAGTTTTTGCCATCTCCAATCCATTTTTGCGCTTTTTTGGCGAGGTCTTCCGCCTGACGCATGACCACCGATCGGCCTGCTTGTTGGCGCATCTCCATCGTACAACGCCGGAGCGCTGCCCACGTTTGGTACATTGGGTCTTGGCTCATGGCGGCTTGTACCTCGTGCCGATCTTGGAAGGTGCGTCCGTTTTCCTGCACAAAGTTCGGCTCAACACGGTTGTCGTAGGCAATTTTGTTGCCGGGGGCAATGACCGTCGAGATAAAACGGTTCAGGTTTGTCAAGAAGTTGTAACGCGCGCGTTCGTCATGGTCAAACTCTGGCATCATCTCATGCTTTTGGAGTTTGGTGAACACAGGAGGAATTTGATAGCTCATCTTTTACAAGTTTAAGTTATTACAAAATAATGACTTACATTTTTTCATCACCATATCCACCGCCACCCGGCAATTCCATCACCAATTCCTCGTTGGGCATGAGTTTGTCGTGTCCTTTGGGCGGCGTAAAACGTCTTTTGCCGTCGGGTGTGCGAATAAAGAGCTTGCCTTTTCGTCCTTGTTGGCCACCAAAAAGTCCGTAAGCTTGGCTATTGACTTTTTCGGTTACATTGCTGATCTGGATGGGTGTTGTGCCTATGTTGCGGTAGGCGAAACGTTGTCCGGCACCGCCGTTAAATTTGCCACGACCGCCACTATTGGGGATCAGGCTTTTTTCGGTAACCAAGACGGGCGCATCGTGTTCAAATACTTCGATGGGAACGTTGGCAACATTGGTTGGATAGCACAATGTTGGGCTACCATCTTGCCCATTTCGTCCACCATAACCACCTGCCAAGAACAAGTACTCGACGAATTCTGTACCGTCGTTTCGTTTTCCACTTAGCACCATTACCCAAACGGCTGCGCCACAATCGGCTTGGACTTTGTCGGGAACGGCTTGGCTTAGGGCTAACATAATGGGCGCATACAAGAGATTGCCCGTTACATTGCGTGCGCCAAGCGGGGCTGGTTTTTGGGCATTGAGCAAACAACCTTTGGGCGCAGAAACATGAATTGGACGAAAACTGCCCTCATTGTTCGGGACTTCAGGGCTAAAAACGCATTTTATTGGATAGGCAGTATATGCAAAAACATAGTTCAACACGGCATTGATCGCCAAACGATGGACGGGCGAAGTACCCGTATAATCTACCCACACTTCATCGTCTTGAATGGTCAGGGCACACTGAAAAGTAACGGGTTCATTCATCCCATCTCCATCAGCCGAATATGTGGCATGATACGTGCCGTTGGGGGCTTGTCGAATGGCATCGCGCATCGCTTTTTCACTTGCGGCAATGACTTGCGCCCCCAATTGGTCTATTTCGGTTAATTGGTTTTCGTGCATCAAGCGATGTAAAGCCCGAATGCCTTGATCGTTGGCAGCAACCTGCGCTAAAATATCGCCCAAGGTTTGGCGTGCCGCTCGGACATTGGTCTCGACAAACCGGAAAACCGTCTCATTTTTCACCCCGCCGTCATACAATTTAATGGGCGGAATGTACAAGCCTTCTTCGTAAAAATCTTTTGCACCCGCGCCCCAAAGCGCGCCACCAATGTCTGGGCTATGGGCAATACAACCAATAAATCCGATCAACCGACCGTCAAAAAAAATGGGGGAAACAATGCCAATATCGGGCTTGTGTCCCGCACAAAGCCAAGGATCGTTGGTAATAACCACATCGCCTTCGCGCCAGGTCTCAAAAGGAAAATGATCTTTGAGCAAGGCTTTGACCAAAAACGGTAATACACCCAAAAAGGAGGGCACACTAACACTACTTTGCGCCAACGATTGTCCTTTCGTATCCATCAAAACCACCGCAAAATCGGCGCTTTCGCGTGTTACTGAGGAGAAAGCCGTGCGTTGCAAGGTCGTTCCGGCTTCGTCCACAATGGAAATCAGCCGAGACCAGAGAATACTCAGTTCTATCGCACTAAATTGCTGTACCGTGTTCATACTTATTCGTGCATTTGGATGATGATATTTTTGAAGGCATCTACCCAAGCGGTACTCTTTTTGCCCACAACCGTTGTGCTTTCAAACTCTTCGATAATACAAGGGCCTTCAAAACGCTGCTCTATGGGGATTTGGTAGCGATCATATACAGGCGTTTCTTCGTAGCGTTCTCCCCAAAACACCTTGCGATACCCTTTCAAGAGTACCGATGACGCAGCAATTACTTTTTGCTCTGGCTGAACGGTTGGCTTTGGTGCGCTCACCAAAACGCGCCATGTAACCGTTTCGATGGGAATATGATCGAGGCTACGTCCATAACGGAGCTGATATTCGGCTTGGAAATTTTGCTCAATCAATGGAATGGAAGCGTCATTCAAGGTGGCAAAAGGAAGCGAAACGGCAATTTCATGCCCTTGCCCTGAATATCGCATCTCTAAGGTCAGCTTGGTTTCTGCAAGTTCGGTTGGAACGCCCGCCGCGGCCAAGAAGGCTAAGCCTTTCTGCTGCATCGTCACCAGCATCCGATTGGCTTTATCCCAATCCAATCTCGATAAACGCGCCACATAACTGCTGATTTCTTCGGTCGCGATTGGGCTAACCAAAAACCCCAAAGCACTCAACACGCCTGCACCTGACGGTACAAACAAGGCGGGTGCATTCATCAAACGAGCGACATGGAACGCATGAACAGGGCCAGCTCCACCAAACGCCATCATCGAAAAATGACGCGGATCTAAACCTTTTTCGAGAATATGAACCCGTGCCGCATTGGCCATATTTTCGTTCACAATCCGATGGATCCCCCATGCCGCTTCTTCAATGGAAATGCCCAGTGGCTCTGCAATTTTCTCCCGAATAGCGGCAATCGCCAAGTCTTTTCGCAAGGTCATCGTGCCACCAAGAAAGTAGTGTTCGTTTAAATAACCCAAGACCAAATCGGCATCGGTAACGGTTGGATTTTTGCCGCCGCGATTGTAGCAAGCTGGGCCGGGTGTAGAGGCCGCACTTTCCGGCCCTACCCTTAGCAATCCCAACGCATTTACATGAGCGATACTTCCGCCACCTGCTCCAATTTCGATGAGGTCAATAACGGGGATACGGACGGGCAAGCCGCTCCCTTTTTTGAACCGTTTTTCCCGTGCCGCCTCAAAATGATGGGTAATTTCGGGCTGGCCATTGCGGATGATAGAGGCTTTTGCGGTCGTTCCACCCATGTCAAAGGCCACCAAATCGGCATGTTCTTGCTTTACGACTTGGCCTAATTGCCCTGAAAAAAATACGGTGGCCATTGCACCACCAGCGGGACCACTCTCTAAAAGTTGAACGGGATTTTTACGCGCCCCTTCTAAGGTGGTAAGCCGTCCTGCCGAATCCATAATGTGGATCAGCCCCAAAAAACCAAGTGCTTGGAGTTTGCTGTTCAGCGTGCGAAGATACTCTTCGGTAAGGGGCTGCACATATGCGTTCATCGCCGTTGCGGAAGTACGTTCGTACTCCCGAATTTCGGGCATGGTTTCGCTACTAAGCGAATAGGTGAGTTGCGGAAACTGCTCGCGGATCAGGCTGCCTACCACCTGCTCATGTATAGGATTGGTGTAGGCATGGAGAAAAGAAACCGCGACACTTTGCACGCCTTGCTTTTGGAGCTTAGACAAGACCGCTACAACCTCCTCCTGCCGAATCCCTTCTAGTACTCGCCCATCTTTATCTATGCGCTCCTGAATCCCTTTGCGAAGCGGCTTTGGGATCAAAGGTTGTGGCATGGTAATTTGAATGTCATAGATATCGTATCGCATTTCGCGCCCAATTTCTAAAACATCTTCAAACCCTTTGGTTGTGAGCAACGCCGTTTTAGCGCCCTTCCGCTCAATAACAGCATTGGTTACCAAGGTCGTTCCATGGACGATGGTCTGCACTTCTTCTAAGGCAATGCCTGCATTTTGAACGATTTGTCGCACCCCATTCAAAATCCCAACCGAAGGATCGGGATATGTAGTCAGGGTTTTGGCAAAGACCATACGTCCCGTGGTCGCTTCCAGCAAGACCAAATCGGTAAATGTCCCGCCAATGTCTATTCCAAGTTTCATCATCAATGATATTCTTCCCCGCCGCTCACATTCATGGCCTCGCCGGTAATGTAAGCGGCTTGTTCAGAGGCTAAAAAGGCGACAGCCTTGGCAATATCTTCCACCCATCCGGTTCTGCCCAACGGGTTTCGGTCACGAATCCCTTGCAGATAGGTTTCGTAATCCAATCCCAACTTTTCGCTAAAAAACTGATTTTGCCAGTGCCCTAAGCCAGTGGTAATATGATTGGGGCAAACCGCATTGACCCTAATTTTGTGCTTTCCCAACTCCACCGCATTCGAGCGGGTTAATCCCACCAATCCATGCTTGGAAGCAGTATAGGCCGCCGCAAACGGAAAGCCAGATTTGGCGGCTTGGCTGGCAATATTGATGATGCTTCCGCCGCTTTCTTGTTGCATCATTTGCTTTGCGGCGTGTTTGCTACACAAAAAGGCTCCTTTCAGATTGACCTCTAAGACCGCATCCCAACTACTTTCTTTGAATTCGGTAAAGGGTTCCATGAGGTAGCCCACGCCTGCATTATTGACCAAAATATCCACGCGCCCAAACGCCGCTACCGTCTTTGCCACCATCTCCGAGACAGAGGCTTCGCTCCGGACATCGCAGGACAGGGCAAGGGCTTGCACCCCTAATTGCCGAGCAGCTTCTGCAATGGCTTCCATTTCGATCGTTGCGCCAATATGTTCGGCAGCAAACTCGACGCCTTTGGGTGCGCCAAGATCACTCACGACTACATGGCATCCTTCGGCAGCGAGGCGTAAGAC
This sequence comes from Rhodothermia bacterium, assembly GCA_017303715.1. GTDB lineage: Bacteria > Bacteroidota > Rhodothermia > Rhodothermales > UBA2364 > UBA2364. Next base: position 50,689 of record JAFLBZ010000015.1, read on the forward strand.
GATTGCTTCACCAATGCCTTTGGCGCGACCGCTTCCGGTTACAATGGCGGTTTTTCCTTGTAATTGATACATTTTTTCCTCCGATGCTTATCCCGCAAAGGCATCTGCCATTATAAAAACGGGGTTTTCGGCAAAGGCTTGGAATTGCCCCGCCACCCGCTGCATCGTTTCGGTGCCCAATTCTCCAAAGAGGCCGTCTAAATCGGCTACTTCGATCACTTCAACATAACGATAAGGTGCAGGAGCTTCACTGCCCAACACGCCCGACGTGCGAAAGACTTTGAACGATTCGACAGCGTTTAAACGCACCACTGTTGGCACATCTATTTCTTGGGCAAACTGTTCGTATTCTGCTTCGGAAACGCCTTCTTTTAGATTGAACAGTACAATCAAGGTGGTTTTTTTCATATTGGTTTTCAGGCTAATGAGGTTTTAGGCGATACGGGCTTGGATAAATGATTTTGCAGCCGTCGAAAGAAGTCCTTGCACGGAGTTTAATAAAATCGTTGCGCCTTTATCTATAAGACCTTGGGCCTGATCGGCAGTTCCGGCCACCGTTCCAATGATTTTACCCGCACCTTTCACCACTTCAAAGATTTCCGTGATCACCGCATTTACTTCCGGATGGGCTGGGCCATCATAAAAGCCCATAGACATTGCCAAATCTCGTGGCCCTATGATAAAGCCATCTACACCCGCCACATTCACCATATCGCGGAGGTTTTTAACGGCTTCGAGGTCTTCGATTTGAGGTAAAACCAAGGTTTGTGTATTTGCATACGACACGTATTCGGCTTGTGGCATTTTCATCATATAACCTGCTGAACGCACGGGACCTAAGCCCCGTTTGCCCAAAGGTGGATATTTGACGGCAGCCACCACTTTTTCGACATCGGCAACGGTCGAGCAGCCGGGCATCATAATGCCCATCACGCCCGCGTCCATGTATTGCAAAATGAGCGCCATGTTTAAATCACCCACCCGTGCCAAAGGTGTGCAACCACCGAGTTCGCACGCACGCACCAAATTGGTTATATCGCTTACACTGATCGCCCCGTGTTCGCCGTCTATCATATAAAAATCCAAACCCGATAAGCCCATGTATTCACAAATCGTGGGATCGGTAGTGGGCGAAATCACCCCAAAGCAAGGTTTTCGCGCCAAAAGTCGCGTTTTGAGCACATTTTCTTTCATCTGCGTTTAGTTCAATTCGTGAATAGAGCCATCAGCAATTTTATTGCGGACAAAGTTCATCAACCCGCCTTCGGCAGCGACTTCGGCAACAAAAGGCGCAACCGGTACAGAGTAAAAGACTTCGCCCGTGCGTAGGTTCTGAACCGTACCCTCGTCTGTGTCCCAAACCAACTCATCTCCGGTCTGACAACCTTTCGCAATGTTTTTGGAAGTGATAAAGGGCAGTCCATAATTGATGGCATTGCGAAATTGCAAGCGCGAAAAGCTATCGGCAAAGACCGCTTGAATACCTGCGCCCATCAACCCCGCTACAACGTGTTCAATGCTTTTGCCGCCGCCTGCAAAGTTGTGTGCGGCGACGATAAAGGTATAACCACCTTCGATAAATCCGTTTTCGCGGTTAAATTCAGGGGCAACGCCCGCCATCACCCATTTTGCATTTTCGGCTTTGTCAATCGGGGCAGTCCAAAAACGTTGAACGATAATGTCATACGCCATCACATAATCGGAGGCGACCCAACACTTTCCAGAAATTTTAGCCATATTCGTAGGATTCAAAAGGTTAATAGGAGCCGGTTTCGCGTGGATCAGTAATTTCTCCCCGAATGGCAGAGGCTGCAACAACCGCCGGACTGGTCAAATAAATCTGGGCATTTTTGCTGCCCATACGCCCTTTCATATTCCGGTTTCCCGCACTCAACACGATGTCGCCATCACCCGCGACGCCCGTATGAATACCAGCACAAGCCGCACAACTTGGCGTATCAACGGCTGCGCCGGCCTCGACCAAGGTTTGTAGATAACCGCGTTTCATGGCTTCGAGGTAAACCGTTTGGCTTGCCGGAACAACAATCATATTTACATCCCGATGGATTTGTTTGCCTTTCAAAATCTCGGCCATGACCGCAAAATCTTCTACTCGTCCGTTGGTGCAAGTCCCTACAAAGGCTTTGTTGAACTTCCGTCCCACCACTTTTTCGACCGGAACGGTGTCGTCTAATTTGTCTGGTAAGGCAACCGTTGGCCCAACATTGGTAACATCTACCTCATAAATTGCATCGTATTGGGCATCGGGATCGCTGGCGATCATCTCCCAATCGCCTTTTGCGACTTCTTTTAAATAGGCTTCGGTGGTTTGATCGGGCGCAATAATGCCATTTTTTGCCCCTAAATCCACCGTCATATTACACAAGGTCATGCGCCCGGCCATGTCTAAGGCTTCGATAGCTTCGCCTGTAAACTCAAGTGTTTTATAAATCAAATGCCCATTCCAGTGCATCATGCCCATAATGTGCAGGCTCAAATCTTTGGCCATAACATAAGGTTGCCATTGCCCTTTAATGACAAACTTAACCGACTCTGGGACGCGGAGCCAGCACTTGCCCGTAGCCATTGCCACAGCAGCATCGGTTACGCCTATCGCATTGCCCAACGCCCCAACCGCGCCGTAGGTATTCGCATGGGAATCCGTCCCAATAGACACTTTTCCGGGTAAAACATGGCCTTGCTCCACCATGATCTGATGGGCGATTCCCTGCCGACCCAGATCATAGAAGTAGGTGATATCATGCGCCTTTACGATGTCTCGCCAACGGTTCAGCAAGGTCGCAAAATGCTCAGTGGGCGGCGGAACCAAATGATCGCTTACACAAATCACCCGATCTTTGTCGAAGACCTCGTTTAAGCCCAACGAACGAAATTGTTTAAAGCATTGCTCGCCAAGGTAGTCCATCGTCATGATGCTATGTACATCCACCCACACCAATTGGCCGGGAACGACTTTATCCCGCCCACTATTGCGGGCCATTATTTTTTCGGTAATTGTCATGGAATCAGCAGAATAGAATTACAAAAAGCAATAACCCCGCCGGATCTGTAAGTCTGGAAAAGGGGTAAATCTGGCAGGCCGATAGGGTTAATGGTCGCTACGAGAAGGGCCATTGGTACGTAGGCTCGGCAAATCAACCCAAAACTGTGGGTCAATCTCTTCTTGCGTTGCCACACGCCGCTCTTCGATCATCGTGATGCCTTGGAACGTATCGTTTTCCGTCCATCGCCAATTCCGCACACGGTGTGTTCCATCTCCGATGAGATCAATCATTTCATACAGTTTGGATCCCGGACGGTTTAGATACGTCCAAATAAGACAAACACTGTCTTTGGTTTCCCAAGAATAACCGTTGATGCGTGGACTATCAAAGAGGAGTACGCCCTCCTCATTAAAATGGCAAATGCCAAAGTCGTGGCACTCTTGGTGCCCATCCGCCCAAAAGTATTGATTCACCTGATGATAAGCTCCGTCTTCGGTTATCTTAATGGTGAGGCGGCTTTTCCATTCATCCGTTTTTTCGCCTTGTGCATTGATGCGGATGTAGGAGCCTTCCCAGATGCCCGTATGCTGTGGAAAAAGTCTTAACGCTGTCATAACTTTTTTGGAATATTAAAGAGGTAGGAGAATTTGTATGAATGGGGTAAGGAAGTTTTATTTTTTTAAAGACGGTGTACCTTGAACCGACCATCGCTTGAAAACGCTTCCAAAAGATTGGTATGGAAACACAAACTACACACTGCTTTCAAGAAACAACCTTCATTTTTTCATGTGAAAATTGTTCTTAGCACAAAGTTAATAATTAACTACATTAATAATCAACTAAATTTACATTTATTCTTTAAGCCTTAAAATTTCTTTACCATGCAAATTTCCAAGCTAAAAGAGTTTCGCTATGGCTGGCCTGTGGTTTTCTCTTCTGCCATTGGGATAGGTTTGGGGATGTCCCCCTTACCCATCTACACCCTCGGCGTTTTTGCAGTCCCGCTTGCCCAAACCTTTGGATGGCGAATGGACCAAATCATGCTCGCAATGCCCGTTTTTACGCTGGGTGCATTGGTCATGAGTCCTATTATTGGGCTTACGGCAGATAAGGCGGGTGTTCGGAAGACGATCATGGTTTCGCAAATCGCCTTTGGGCTTACGTTTATGGCCTTTGCGCTAACAGGTGGTAGCCTTTTGTTGTACTTCTTGCTGTGGGGATTGCTATCGGTGACGGGTGCGGGGACGCTACCCATGACTTGGACTCGTGCGGTGAACAACTGGTTTCAGAAAAACCGCGGCTTGGCCTTGGGCTTGGCTTTGGTTGGAACGGGCATCTTGGGGAGCCTCACGAAACTTTGGGCGGGCTTTCTCGTGGGCCAATTTGGATGGCAAATGGCCTATGTTGGCGTAGGTCTGTTGCCCATTGTGGTGGCCCTCCCTATTACTTGGCTTTTTTTCAGAGACACAACGGATCCTAAAGTGGCCCATAAAGTGGCCGAACTGAAGCACGAGAAGCGCTCAACTCCAGCCCAGCCTTCACCCTCTGAGGCATTGGGCGATTTGGGCGGCTTGTCCCTCGGCGAGGCGGTTAAGGAATGGCGTTTTTGGCTCTTGGGGCTTTGTTTTATACTCATCTCGTTTGCCGTAGGTGGCCAGATTCCCAACTTAGAAAAACTATTAAGTACCAAAGGTTTTGATACGACCACGGCAATTATGTTGGCCAGCTATTTAGGCTATGCAGTGGTGGTTGGCCGACTGGTGGGAGGCTACTTATTGGATCGGTTTTGGGCGCCTGCTGTAGCTGCCATCATGCTCAGTTTACCCGCCTTGGGGTGCTATTTGTTCATGCAAGCCACCATGAGCTATGGCATGGCTACGCTTGGCGTAATCATCTTGGGCTTGGCTGCTGGCGTTGAATACGACTTTATGGCGTACCTCGTTACCAAGTATTTTGGCATGAAGAATTATTCAGCCATTTACGGTGCTTTGTACAGTTTCTTTGCACTTGGCGCTGGTTTTGGGCCTTATTTCTTTGGCCTCTCTTTCACCCAAAACGGTGATTACAATACGATACTCGGATACTCGGCACTAGCCTTCCTTATTGGTGCGCTGCCCTTGGTATTTCTTGGCAAGTACCGCACCTTCTCGGCAGCATAAATGCCCTCATATCGCAAATAAAACCTTTTTTAGCCTTTAACCCCGTTCAGGCTTTGCTTCACCTAAACCCCAAACACAATGAATCTTAAACTTTTCGGAAAAGTCTTGCTTCTGCGGACGACTTTACTCATGCTTGTATGCCTCCTTTTCGGTACACAAGCATATGCGCAACACCGCGTACAAGGGCGGGTCAGCACTAAAAACGGCGAACCCATCGTGGGTGCGGTGGTCAAGGAAAAGGGTCTTAACAATGGCGTTACGACGGATAAGAACGGAAGTTACCAAATCCAAACCAGATCGGGCAATGGCACTTTGGTCTTTAGCTTTGTGGGGCTGCGAACCATCGAAGAGGCCATCTCTGGTCGTAACACAATTAATGCGACCATGGAGGACGACGTCACCAACCTATCCGACGTTGTTGTCACGGCAAGCCTTTCTGAAATCCGAAAATTAGAAACGCCCGCTTCTGTGGAAGCAGTGGACATTCGCCGCTTGGAGTCCCTTAAGCCGGAAGCATATAACGAAGCCCTCCAGAACCTTCCCGGCGTTATGGTCAATCAAAACCAAGGACGACGCAACAACATCCGTTTACGTGGCTTTCCGGATGGCACACCTTTGGGTGGGATGGCTTATACCGCTGTACTCTTGGATGGGATTCCGGCGCTCGGAACACCTGCCAAACTTCCAGAAAATGGCTTTGGTTTTGACACCAATATCGAGCGGGTCGAGTTGGTCAAAGGCTCGGCAGCCACCTTGTTTGGACGCGGCGCGGCGGCAGGGGTCGTCAATATGATTACCCGTACCGGAGGCGAAAAAATGAGCGGCTCGGTACGCCTTACCAATTACAATGACCTCTTGGATAAAGGCGGCTTTAATTACCGCTTGGACTACAACCTCAATGGCCCCATTTCCAAGCAACTTCGCTACAATGTAGGCGGTTGGCTCCTAAACGACTCAGGGTTTAGAAACACAGGGTATAACGATGAGGGGATGCAAGTCCGAGGTAATTTAGACTATTTATTCGCCGAAAACCGTGGTAGCGTCCGCTTTTATGCACAATATGCCGACTTTAACTTCCAGAACCTTACGGACGTTGCCGTGAATGCGGAAACCTTAAAACTGGCGGACGGGTGGAAAAATACCGACACCTATAACTTCCCCTTTGCAAGTGAGGTCAATTACCGCATCCGCGTCCGCAATGCCGCCAACCCCGCTACCCAAGTTTCCTTATTGGATGAAAGCGGTAAAGAAATTACCCGCAACTTTGACGAGGCACTTGCGGGAGGATCCTATGCTCAAGGCTACCATGCTGGTACACGCCTACGCTTGACGGTGGGCGCTGGTATCAACATCGAAAACCACTTGCGGGTACAAAAAATGGGAACGGGCGTCCGGTATGCCTTTGCGCTCCCCAGTTTCTACAATACAAACTTGGTTTCTCGCTTGCTGTTGGATGGGGATAGTGATGACGACGAGTTGATCAACGACTTCAAAATCAACAAGACCCTCGAAGGCCGTAACTCTCGCCACAAAGTATCGGGCGGATTTTATTATTCCACGATCAATCTTTTACCCACTACTTATAGCCTTGTTTACGGCAGTAATACCAACCCAAGTGACCTCAAACTCCTCAGTTTTATCACCGGCTTGCCCATTGCGAAAGATGCTACGGGCAAATATCCCGTTCAAAATGGCGGCATTACCCGTCGTGGTGATTATACCGAAGCTGTAACGGCATTCTCTCTTGGCGACGAAATGAAGATCGGGGACAACTTAAATGTATTGATGGGTTTCCGTTATGACAGGCTAGAGATAGACATGTCCGAAACCAAATTCCCCGCAGACCAAGCCCTTACCCGCCAAGAGAAATTCAGAGATTGGTCGGCAACGGTGGCCGCAAACTACCAACTTTCTACAACCTCCGCGCTGTATGGTAACCTGAACCGTACCTTCCGTATGCCCGACTACTCGGCCTTTACGTCTTTGGAATGGACCAGTGCCACCAATAAAACACTGTTGCGCGTACCGAATGGTATCGAAAAGAACGAAATTATCTACAACACCGAATTGGGTTACCGCAATGCCTTTGGTGATCTGAGCTTGGATGCCGCCTTTTTCTATACCCAGATCAACAACCGCTTAGCGGCGATTTTTGAGAATGGCATTTTGCAATCCAAGCCGCTGGGGAGCAACCGCATCATGGGGGGCGAAATCAGCTTAAACTACCGCCCACAATCCCTTCGTGGTTTGAACTTGGGAACCTCACTCACCTACCAAGATGCCATTTTTACGGACTTTAAAATCTCGACGACCGCAGACCCTACAAAAGACCTTTTCGGCAATACACTTATCAAAGAGTCGGCAACGGTCTTTACACTCGATCTACAGAACAAGTCTTTACCGGGTGTACCAAGCCTCATGGCCAATGTTTTAGCAGAATACAACCACAAGTATTTTGGTGTTGATGTGGGCTACAACCTCATTGGCAAAAGCTATCAGGATGCGACCAATATCCTCGAACTTCCTGCACTCACCAACATCAATGCGGGCGTTCATGCCAAAATTCCAGTAGGCAAAACCATCATCCGTATTGGCACACAAGCCAAAAACCTCACCAACGAACAAGCCTTGGTCAACATCGCGGGCGTTTCGGATAACGACACGATTTTGCGCCGCAAACAAGGCAGCACCGCTTCTGGCGTAACGGGCACACTCGCGCATGGCTACGTACAATTACCACGCCGCGTTTTATTCTACGCCACATATACGTTCTAAAACCAGCTTCTTTGTCTTAATTTTGGGGTGAACGGTGAACGCGAGACGGTTCACCCCTTTTGTTTTTCACTTTTTTGTCTGAACTTATGAAAACCTTCAAAGGCATACGGTACTGGCTACACCTTGGCTTATTCGCTGCTATTTCGTTGCTTTCGGCCTGTAGCAGCGCTCCCAAAATGGCAACAACAACGCATAAACCGCTTGATCTGTCTAAGCCCGAAGACAATATGACCGCCTTTCTGAAAATGCGTATTTCTACCGTCGAAAATGAAGAGGTTTATTTTTTTGCTTCGGGTAAAATTTATTCTTTTGTTCCGGGCGAACGCGACCGCCCCTTGTTTGATTTTGAAATGTATAATGTAGGCAAGATTCAAAAGATAGAAGGCGGTTACCAAATGCTTACTCGCGAAGTGGGTTTTTATAAAGATTTAAAAACGGGGCAATATCTCGCTTCTTGGGAAAATCCTTGGACGAATAAGACCGAAAACGTAATTCATGTTTGGAATGATCCTGTCAATCAGAAGTTTCAATTGGAAGGGCGTGGCGGAAAATGGGGCATTCCTTATACCGAAATGGGCGACCGCGTCGTGATGAATACCGATATTTTCTTGAACTATCCCTCTCCGATAACCGTTGCGGAATATCCAGAAAACGCCGCTGCCGACACCTATGAAGCTGCCGAGCTATTTCAATTTTTTGCGCGAAAAGCAGACTTAGACAATCCCGCCATTACCAATGCCTTTACCGAAGTTTCGTGGACGCGCATCGGGCCTTGGCTCCCTTGGATGGGCATGGGGCAAAGGCAGGGCGGCTTGGTGTATCAGACCAGAGGCTACAAAGTAAAATCTTGGGAAGAACTACCCAAGCAAATGCAGGATTTTGTGATGAACAACTATCCCGAATTTAAACACGCCCCCGATACCGCAGTAGGCAGCAACGAAACCAGTTGGACGTATTTCAAAAAACGCAAAACAGCCCAAAAAAACTAAGCGTGGCAACAAAGATTATTCTGGAAGAACAAGGCTTACGGGATGGTTTACAGACGATTCCCACCATCGTGCCTACCGAAGTGAAACTTGCTTGGCTGGATCGTTTGGTGAAAGCAGGCGTACAGCGTATCCAAGTGGCCTCCTTTGTTCATCCACGCATTGTACCACAAATGGCAGATGCCGCCGCGCTCTTTGCCCATCTGCGCGACCGTTCCGACGTGGTTTTGAGCGCCTTAGTTCTTAACCAAAAAGGCGTGGAACGTGCCACCGAAGTAGGTGTTCGCCATTTAGCCATCTCCCTTTCTGCGAGTGAAACGCACAGCCTGAAAAATACCCGCATGAATTTGGAAACGGCGAAAACGGACTTCCGCGCCAATGTACGGTTTGCCCGTCAACACCAAATCACCGTTCGGGCAGGTATTCAGTGCGCCTTTGGATGTCGTTACGAAGGGCGCATCGCCACGCAACAGGTTCTCGACTTGGTTAAGCACCATTTGGATACTGGAGCAGATGAACTTGCACTGGCGGATAGTACGGGCATGGCAAACCCACGCCAACTCAGGGAGATGATGCAAAGCGTGCTTGAACTCGTCGGTGTTGTACCAGTTTCGCTGCACTTACACAATACCGAGAACAAAGGCTTGGCGAATGTATATGCCGGAATCGAGGCGGGTGTTCGCCAGTTTGATACGGCTTTTGGTGGCTTAGGCGGATGTCCTTTCATCCAAAACGCTACGGGTAATATCGCCACAGAGGATACTGTCCACTTACTCCATCAAATGGGCTATGAAACAGGGATTGACCTCCCAAAAATCGCAACCCTTGGTCAAGAAATTGCGCAATTTTTAGGGACGCCACTACCAGGCGCTTTGTATAAACTCCTGCAAGAACCAATTCAGGTTTGCTAACCAACCCAATGAGCTATGCTGACAACAGCCGAAAAAATACTAAGCCAAAAAGCGGGAAAAACCGTTCGCGCCGGCGAATTGGTGGTGGTTCCAGTGGATGGCGTGATGGCAACCGATACCACCGCGCCGAGTGCCTTAAAAGCCTTTGAAAAAATGGGTGGGAGCAAAGTGTGGTATCCCGACCGCTGCGCTTTGGTGATAGACCACGCCGCCCCTGCTCCGAATGAACGCATCGCCAATTTGCACCAATTCATGCGCGACTTTGCCCAAGCACAAGACATTCGCTTGTTTGAGATTGGTGAAGGCATTTGCCACCAAGTTATGGTAGAACAGCGGTATGTGCGTCCGGGTCATCTCTTCATTGGTGCAGATAGCCACACCCCAACGTATGGCGCACTCAACGCATTTGCCTGCGGCGTAGGTTCAACAGATTTGGCGGCGGTCATGCTGACCGGCAAAATCTGGCTCAAAGTGCCGCAAACCATTCGGGTACAATGTCATGGCAAACTGCCAGAGAACGTGAGTGCCAAAGATTTAGTTTTATACCTGACGGGTAAAATTGGCATTTCGGGCGCAACCTACCAAGCCATCGAATTTGAGGGTTCTGCATTTGAGGAGATGAGCCTTGCTTCTCGTATGGCGGTTGCCAACATGATGGCCGAAATGGGGGCAAAAACAGGTTTTATTCACCCAAAAGGTTTAAGTTTGCCATATCATTTTGAGGCAGTTTATCCCGATGAAGGTGCAAATTATGCCGCCACTTACACATTTGACGTTTCCAACCTAAAACCACAAATTGCCGCACCTGAATCGCCCGATAATGTAGGCGATCTCGCAGCACATTTGGGAAAACCAATCCAATACGGCTTTATTGGTACTTGTGGGAATGGTCGCTTAGAGGATTTACACGCCGCTGCCGCTGTTTTATCGGGGAAGCGCATTGCCAATGGCGTGCGTTTGGTTATCGCACCCGCTTCGCGCGCTGTTTTGTTGGAAGCCATTCAAGATGGAACGGCCCACACCTTGATTGCCGCAGGCGCAACGTTTATCACGCCCGGCTGCGGCCCTTGTGTCGGTAGCCATGAAGGTGTTCCGGCGGATGGCGAAACGGTGATCTCCAGCGCGAACCGCAATTTCAAAGGACGCATGGGCAATCCTCGTGCCCAAATTTACTTGGCTGCTCCGGCAACTGTCGCCGCTTCAGTCTTACACGGATACATTGCAAACCCTTGAAACAATGGAGCTTAGCCCCAAACCCATCCGCCAAAGTGCTGTGGTTTTAGCCATTGTCGCATCCGCACTTGGCTTTTTTGTGGACTTATACGACATCATTATTGTAAGTGTCGTGCGCCGCGCAAGCCTTTTGTCGGTTGGTGTACCCGAAACGGAGTTATTGGAGAAAGGCGTCCTTCTGCTCAATGTACAGATGGCCGGAATGTTATTGGGCGGTTTTCTTTGGGGCATCTTGGGCGATAAACGCGGGCGGCTTTCCGTACTTTTCGGTTCCATCCTCTTGTACTCGGCGGCGACCTTGGCCAATGCTTTTGCACCAAACTTTGAATGCTTCTTGGCCTTACGCTTTTTGGCCGGAATTGGCTTGGCCGGTGAATTGGGGGCCGGAATCACCTTGGTGGCGGAGCAAATGCCGCCGGAAAAACGGGGATTAGGCCCTGCCATCATTGGATCGTGTGGGATGCTGGGCGCAATCTTCGGGGCTTATATCGGTGGGCATTATTCATGGCAATTCACCTATCAGCTGGGCGGAATCATGGGCTTTGCCTTGCTCATTTTGCGACTCGGCGTTTTAGAAAGCGGGCTTTACGAAGGCTTAAAAGAAAAAACCACCACAAGGGGCAATTTGTCCATCCTTTTCAAAAATCCTTACCACCTCAAACGCTATACGGCGGTGATTTTAATGGGCTTTCCGGGCTGGTTTGTCAATGGAATAGTGATGACCTTCACACCCGAAATCGCCAAAAGCATGGGTATGACCGAGCTTCCGAGCGTTGCCACCGTATTTAGTGTGTTTTTCATCGGGTTTACATTTGGCGACTTTTCTTGTGGCTTGGTCAGTCAATGGCTCAAGAGCCGTAAAAAAGCCATATTGCTTTACCTCTCCACGTTTACCGTTTTAATGGTTGTGTACTTCATTTTCGGCTCGCGTTCCGTCACCATCTACTACAGCATCTTTCTCTTGATGGGCATTAGCGTGGGCTACACCATCGTTTTGCTTACAAATGCGGCTGAAATGTTTGGAACAAATATCCGTTCTACCGTAACCACGTCCTCGCTAAACTTGTTACGGGCTTCGGTTATTCCGCAATCGCTGTTGTTTTCGGTATTAGTCCCTTCCTTGGGAGCGGTTACTGCCGCCTTGATTACCGGCATCGGCGCTTTAGCCGTTGCGTTTTATGGTTACACCCAATTAGAAGAGACCTTCCATAAACCATTGGATTATGTTGATGAATAACCTTTCGGGATCTGCCCATGTCTATGGCGATCATATTGACACCGACCGCATTATTCCGGGCAAATACACCAAAACCTTAGACGTGCAGTCCTTAGCCGACCATGTTCTGGAGGACTTAGACCCCAGTTTTCGCGAAAAACTACAAGTTGGCGATGTCTTGGTCGCAGGAGAAAATTTTGGTTGCGGCTCTTCGCGAGAACAAGCCCCCGTTGCCCTCCAAACGGCTGGCGTCTCCTTCATTATTGCTCGCTACTTTGCCCGCATTTTTTTTCGCAATGCCATCAATATCGGCTTGCCTGTTATGGAAATTCCCGATCACGACATTGCAACTGGAGACCGTTTAGAAGCTGATTTAAAACAAGGGCTTGTGCGAAACATCACAACCGGCAAAACCTACCAAGCAACACCACTCCCCGAAGTGATGTTCAATATTTTATCGGAAGGCGGCTTAGTGCAGTATCTCCAAAAACACGGCTCCTATTAAACCCCATAAAACATGAAAAAAAAACTCTTAGGCTTGACATTTTTGCTTTTTGCAGGCCCTATTCAAGCCCAAAACCTAAACGCCGATTGGCAACTGCTTAACACCTTGTTTACGGGCGAGTTCAACAATTTCCAGCAGGTTTGGCAGGAAAAAGAAGATGGCATTGTAGATTCTTTGGTACACGAACACATCCATTCCATTTTTAAGCCTGTCTCCATTCCTGCGCTTGGGGAAAACGTCTTTTTTGTAAAGCAATATATGAATGGCGATCCAAGTAAAATCTATCGGATGCGGGTGTACCAATTTGTGCCAGACCCTGCCGAAAAAGCCATCCGTTTAGACATTTATTCCTTCAAAGACCCCACAGATGAGGCACGGTTCAAACTCGCCGACGAAGACCCGAACATGCTCACCCAACTTTCCCCAGTTCATTTTAGCACTGTTCCTGGGTGTAGCGTCTATTGGCAAAAACAATCCGATGACGAGTTTATTGGTACAATGAAACCCCGTGCCTGTAATTTTATCTCGCGCCGCACCAATAAACGAATCTACATCACCGATACGCTTAAACTCAATGCCGAAGAAATTTGGATTAGTGACCAAGCCAGCGACGAAGATGGAAAGTACGTTTTTGGGCATAAAGGAAATATCCCGCACAAACTCCGACGGGTGCGCCCCTTCAAAGGCTGGGTTGCCATTGTAAAAGAAGGAACAGACCACAACAACATCCAAGACAGCGATTATGTGTTTATTCCAAACCTCACCTTGCACGATCAAGGCGTGAAAAAACGTATTGTTCTACCGGATGGCACGCCCACACCCTATTCCTTTGAACTTTCCCAAGTGGTCTTCCAACAAAAAACGCCCGTGATGAAACTCGCCCTATACGAAGAAGGCAAAAGCAAGGCCATTTCCTATGTATGGGCAAACCCCGAAGCGGAACGCATTGGCTTAAACTTACGCTGGATTCAAGTGGGAATATCCCTTATAAAATAAACACTTACACCCTATAATTTAATTCCAAGTGATGACCTTTCCTTTACAGGGGATTACCGTCTTAGAATGTACCCATGCGGTGATGGGGCCTTCTGCTGGCTTGCTCTTGGCCGATATGGGCGCAAATGTCATTCATATTGAGCCACTCGAAGGCGATGCAACCCGCCGCTTAAAGGGCTTTGGTACAGGCTATTTTACCTTTTTCAACCGTAATAAAAAAAGCCTAAGCCTAAATTTAAAATCCGAGCAAGGGCGGCAACTTTTTTATGAATTGGTCAAAACGGCAGATGTGGTCTTGGAAAACTTTGGCCCCGGCACTATGGAACGGCTTGGCTTGGGCTACGAAGCGCTCGCGGTGCAGAATGAACGCTTGATTTATTGCTCGCTCAAAGGTTTTTTACCCGGACCTTACGAAAAACGGCACGCCATGGACGAAGTGGTGCAAATGATGTCCGGTTTGGCATACATGACAGGACGCCCCGGCGATCCGCTCCGTGCTGGTAGCTCTATTGTGGACATTACGGGCGGCATGTTTGGCTATATTGGAATCTTATTGGCTTTATACGAACGCCAAACCACTGGTAAAGGCAAGTATGTGCAAGCCGCGCTTTTTGAAACGGCGGCCTTCTTGATGGGACAACACATGGCATATAGTGCCATCGGACAAGAACCCGTTCCGCCCATGCCCGCCCGCGTAAGCGCATGGAGCATTTACAGCATTTACGATACCGCCGATCATGAAAAAGTCTTTGTCGGGGTCATTAGTGAACGGCATTGGGAAAAACTTTGTCAAGCCTTTGGGTGGACGGATTGGGAAAACGACGAACGCCTAAATAACAATAATTTACGCATTGCAGAGCGCGATTGGTTTTTGCCCGAATTGGCAGCACGTTTTAAACAATTTACCAAGACCGACCTCATAAATCGTTGTGAAGCGGCAGGCATTCCCTTTGCACCGATTGCCAAACCAGAGGATCTTTTCGCCGATCCACAAATGACACAAGGACACAACTTGGTGGAGGTACAACTGCCAGATGGCCGCAAGACTACGCTGCCCAACTTCCCCTTGAACTATGGCGGCCAACGCACCGAAAAACTTGCCGACCCTCCCAATATTGGGCAACACACCACCGAAATTTTACAGCATTTAGGCTATACCGAAGCCGAACTGATCCACTTGCGTGAAAATGGCATTATTGCCTAAAACCATTTCCAATATTTTAATCACACAATCCCTATGATGCGTCGCAGTCTTGCCTCTTCTTTTTTCTTAGCCCTCTTTCTGGTGTGGCTCTTGCCTAAACGTAGTCTTGCCCAGCAAAATTTGCCAGATACGGGCATTTCGGGAGTGTACGAAGTGATGATGGGCGTGAAAAACAAAGCCGAAGCCATCCGCTACTTCGCCGAGTTTGGCTTTTCGGTCGTGGATAGCGCTCGGATTTCTGCGGATCGGGCGCGGGCGCTGTACAACGTGCCTTCCGCATTGACCTCGTACCGCTTGCAAAATGGTGACGTGGATAGCCACGGCTTATTGCGTCTCTTCGTTTGGGATCAACCTCTGGGAAACGGTGTAGGATACACGACGCCAGAAACCATTGGATCGCGCATGGCCGTGATGAAAACCAACGATATTATGCGGCTTTATGACCTTTATTCCGCCGCACGCAATGCCAAGCAACCTTGGCTCCCAACTGAACCGATTGCAGATGATTTATTTGGCCTAAATAAAGAAAATAAATTTGATTTCTTTAAACGACCAATCTTGGTGAGGGAAAATGCCGTATATGGCGAGTTTTTTAACCACGTATTTTTCCAACGGTACGGTTATCATATCGAAGGATATGGCACAATTAACCCCAAAGCGCCCCTTAAAACCAGCGAATTTACGCACCACGATTTCTTTATCAAAGCCGATAACATGGAGGCAATTTCCTACCTTTCGACTGCATTGGGACTCAAAGCCGAAGGCCCGCCCGAAGTTGATGGCGATTGGCTAAAAGGCCCTAAGCGCGTTTTTATGATGGAAGATGGCTATACCCATTGGTATCAAGGTTTTGTGTCGCCCAACAATATTTGTGGAAAACTCAAGTTTTTTATCCCTCGTGCCCCCAAGCCAGATCGCTCCCAACACCAACGCATCGGGGAATTGGGCATTACACTCCATTCTTTTTATGTGCCAGACCTCAAAAAAGTGCATGATTTAGTACTGACAGATAAACGCTTAAAAGCCACTTCCATTCAAAAAAATGAATTTGGCGAATTGAGCTTTGTATTTTCGGATCAAACAGGCTGTACATGGCAAATTATCGAAAAAAAATCAGTAAGAAAACAACCTGTAAAAGTGCTTAAAATGGAATTTCCAAATGAATAAAGAAAAAGAATTGGCTAAGCCATTCTCGTTAAAACCAATTTCCCGATCTAGTTTGTTGTAAAACACGAACATTCATCCATCATGACGCTAACCCCACAACCCGCCCTTGAGCTATTTCGTACCTGCATTACGGGCGACTTCGACAATCAAAAACAAGTGGCGGCGGAACGCGCTTCAGGCACACAAGTTCACCCATTTGCACGACATATCAACCGAATTGCCGATGCGAAAATCCAAAACGCACCGCCAAGAAATGGCTTCTGGCTGATCGAAGAAAGTTATTACACCTATCCCGATGGCAGCGAGAAAATAAACCACCACCTTTTCTTTTTTGAGGAGGTACATCCAGAAGCCGTGCGCCTCTATGCCTATCAATTACCCGCCACGTTACCCATGTCGCAACTGACGAACGATAACCCGAACCTTGTAATTAATTTTCTTAGCCTTCAAATAAGTCCCCGTTTTGCACCTGCGGAATATGGCTTAAAAGCAGGGACTTTTACCCTTAATGCCACAAATGACTGGGGAAATGGGCTTCGGTTTACACTAATCGAAACCATTAACCGCGACCGTTTAGAAGTGATGGAGCTGCTGGAAAAGGACGGCACACGACTTACGCCTTACGATACGCCCATCCTGTATGAACGCCATTAACCCATCTCTTCTGTGTCCTAAAACCGAATTCACCCATGAGCGCCAACTGCCTTTACCACGTCCGAAACCCCAGAACAGGCGAATTTGACTACACCTTTGCCTTGCCAACGCGCACCAAATTGCAGAAAGAAGCCCAAAGACTCCGGCAAAACCAAACAACATGGCAGCAAAAAGGCATTGACCATCGGATAACAATTTTGAAGACATGGAAAACAAGCATTCACAAGTACTTAGCAGAAATCACAGAAGCGCTCACGATAGATACGGGCAGGTTCCATGAAAGCGAGTTAGAAGCCAAACTTATTGCCCAAAGTATAGATCGTTGGTGTAGCCTTGCATCCGAGTTTTTTGCCCCTTCCGCCGATAAAACCGCCGCAATTCCCTTCATCCACATCAAGCAAGACCTTCAGCCCTACCCCTTGGTCGGCGTGATTAGCCCCTGGAATTTTCCGCTTTTATTGGCATTGATAGATACTTTGCCCGCTCTTTTAGCAGGTTGTAGCGTCATCATCAAGCCGAGCGAAGTAACGCCACGTTTCATCGAACCCATTATGCGCTCCATCCAAAACGTACCCGAATTGGCAGGCGTTTTGTCTTTTGTGGCCGGTGATGGTAAAACGGGCGCGGATTTATTGAAAGAGGTGGATTTGCTTTGTTTTACGGGAAGTGTTGCGACAGGAAAGCGCGTCTATGCGGCCTGCGCCAAGCATTTTATACCGTGCTTCCTCGAATTGGGCGGAAAAGACCCCGCCTTGGTGTTTGAAGGCGCAGACCTCGACTTGGCAACGTCTTCAATATTATGGGGAAGCACCGTGAATTGCGGGCAATCCTGCCTCTCCATTGAGCGTGTCTATGTGCAGGAATCCATTGCCGAACCGTTTTTGACAGTCCTAAAAGCCAAAGTAGAGGCCGTACAATTGGCATTTCCCACCGTTTCCGATGGTCAGATTGGGCCTGTGATTTCAGACCGGCAAGTGAACATTCTCAATGCACATTTACAAGATGCAGTGGAAAAAGGCGCAGTGTTGGTGACTGGAAATGCACAATGCGAGCAAAAAAACGGCGGTTGGTATTGCCGCCCCACAATTTTGACGAATGTAAATCACAACATGAAGGTGATGACCGAAGAAACCTTCGGCCCTATTATCCCTGTGATGACCTTCAAAACCGAAGCAGAAGCCTTGTCCTTAGCCAATGGAACAATTTTCGGGCTAAGTGCAGCAGTTTTTGCAAAAGATTGGGAAACGGCCTACCGCATCGGACAACACATTGAAGCCGGTGCAATCTCTATCAACGAATGTGCTTTGACCTCGATGGTACACGACGGCGAAAAACAATCGTTCAAGGCGTCCGGCATTGGTGGTACGCGAATGGGCGCAGCCGCCATCAAACGCTTCATGAAACAACGCGCCTTCCTCATCAAAAAAGAAGCCATTCCCTCGCCTTGGTGGTTTTAGGCGCTTACTTTACCTGATCCATTTCCGCCAAAATCACTTGGGCTTCATCTACCCACATACCGCCATGGTTTATAACCTGTTGCAATGCCTCGCGTGCCGCTTGTACATTTTCCAACCCTAAATAGGCTTTTGCCATAAAGAATTGTGCATCTAAGGCCAGTGCCGTTGGTTCGCCTTGCGGAAAAGTAGCCTTCTCATTTTGTACAACGGTTTTGAATTTATGCAATGCCTCGTTAAGATTGGCTGCATCATAAGCGATAAAAATCCCCCACTTGTGGTATCGTGCGTCTTGGAGCAGTTCTAAGCCAGCTTGATAAGTGGCATTGTTTTGAAAGACTTGCTCATTAGAACGTGTATGTAGTGGCTGCATCTCTTTTTCTAAGGCTTCTACAGATGCCAAACGAGATACGAGCGGCTCGTTTAACGTGTTGTAATATCGCAAACTGAAAGTGCTCGCGACAAACACAAAACAAGCAGCAAGGGCATACCGATAAAATTGCGGGCTTTTTAAAACAGCAACATTAAAGCGAAACATCTTCTTATTTTCTAATGCCTTAGGCTTATTTGTGCCGCTACTCACAACCGGATTAAGCGCACTTCGGTATGCCGCTGAAGCAAGAGCGATGTCCTGAGCCTTGTGGTTCGATAACCGATAAAAATAGGTTTTATCTTGGATCGGTGTAAGCTTGCGAAGTTGATTCGAAGCCAATGTGCTTTGTTGTTGCCAATACTCCTCTGTCGCCACTTTTTCTTCGAGTTCTTTTAGCAGTGGGCGGAGTGGCTCTGGCGCTAATTCGATGCGCGGATAACGAAAATACAATTCCAAATGCCGCTCATTTAGTGGGCCTTGCAAGAAAGACTTCGCATCTTGCATCATGCTAACGAACATTTTCCCTTGAAAGAACAAGTCTTCCGTATAAGGGGGCTGGTCAAACGGGGAAACCAAGGGTTTTGAATAATCTTGTGTTGACATTTTTGTGGTCTTGTGTAACCAATATGGTTGTTTTTGGCGGAAGTTACAGCGGATTACGCCTATTCAATGGTTAGACACGGCGTACTTTCAAAACATAACCTAAGCCCATTAACTACTGTTTTTCTTTATGTTTGACAATCATTTCTCGAAGATGGGGATTTTCTTTAAACCGAACCACTATCTTATGGCAATAGGCGCGCACGGTTTGGACAGTCTTCTGTATGGCGTCGGCGATCTGGTCAAATTCCCAATATTCAATAAAGCGGTAATGACCAGTTGGCTTTAAAAACTCCGGCAGTTTTTGAATGGCTTGGTACATGATGGCCACAAAGAAAGGTGTATCAAAACTACGCAAGGCTTGTTCATCGGCCAATTGTTCGGCCATTTCGTCCACATCCGTCAAACGGTTACGTTTTTGATGCTCTCGGATCAAGTTCAGAAATTGGTTACGGCACAAACTATTCAGCCATGCGGCGAAACTGGTTTCTTGTTTGATGGTTCCCAAAAAGCGGATTGCCCGCTCATAGGCATCGCCCGCAAAACGTTCTACTTCTACTTCACTCAAATATCTATTTTGCAAATACTTAGAAGAAAAATACCGCATTACAAAACAGTACACATATAAATCCACCAAAGGCTTTAAGCGCGGCAAATTGTCCCTTCGCCAAACCATAAAAAGCTGACTGGCGGCATCACTATCATCCAAATGAAATGGCAATTGCGCCGCAAGTTCTTCAACAGCGCCAAAACCTCTATCGGAAGGCATATGTCAGGATTTAGATATTGAAAGAGGATTGGTGGGTTTCGCACCAACATAAAGATAAAGAAACACACCGTTTGGTTTACACTTCACAGGGCTAAAATCAAAATAAAGTTTGTCTATGAAACCTAACTTGTACCTAAAATTAGCAAATACAATTTAAAACAATGTTTAGCACTAATGAGCGACAAAAAAAATAAAAATACAGAAAATAAAGGAGTAGAATAGACAAGGATTCAATCGGTTCTCTCTAAAGCCCGTTATAAAATATTCTCCGTCATGGTTTTCTATGTACAAGCTACCTGTATTGGGAATTGGGCTAAAAATCGGAAACGGAATTATATACCCTTATTAGACGGTCAATATCCCGAAGCCGGCGTTCTATTTGGCTTCGTTCTTTGGGATCGTCTATTTCTGGATTGTCTTGGAGTTCATACAAACGTTTTAGTTTTTCAGCCTGCTCCGCTTTTAGTTCTAACAGACGCGCTTCTGTTCCCGATGGCCGATCTTCTGGGGCGGCGACATCACTTACACCAAAAACCGAAATCCAGAACTTGAGCATTTTATTCATGACACACAAATATTTAAAGGCGATTATAAAACTGATCTTTCGACGGCCTGTTCAATCAGGTTAATTTTGTCGATATGAAGCCACCAAAGAAGCGGTTTGGGGCATAATTTACGCATCCAAGTGGCATTTTGCATCTTAAGAGAAGTTCCGGGTTCTTGCATACCTCATTTTAGAACACCTCTAAAACCCCACCTTCAAGACCTTTCGTCTGTATTAAGTTACGCATTTACAACGGAACTTGGCAGCTTCATACGGTTTTCCTGATAATAAAAATCGTAGTTTTTCCAATTTTCATCCAATCACTCCAATGGTTTATGCAAGACAAATGCAACATGAATATAGATAGACAGTTGGCGACAAATTATTACTTTAAGATTTTATATTTATAAGGTTTATACAAAAATTATTACCCATCATTATTTATACCGAGTACGTTTACAAGTTTTGATCTGACCTATTTAGCATGTAATTTATAGGTTTCTTTAGACAGAGACCTTAGGATCCAATCCATGAAACCAGCCGCATTAGCACCAGGCGACACCATTGCTGTAATTGCACCAGCCAGTTCTCCACGTAGCACCGAGGTATATCAACGTGGTTTGGCCAAACTCAGGGAACGAGGCTACCATATTTTGCCGCTCCGAGACGAGATTACGCCCTATGGATATTTGGCAGATACGGACGATGTACGATTGGCCGAGCTAAATGAAGCCATTCGTCGTCCAGACATCAAGGCCATCTTCTCGGTACGCGGCGGCTACGGCACGCCACGCCTTTTGCCCGGCATAGATTACGAGGCCGCCCGAAAAAACCCAAAAATCTTGGTGGGCTATTCCGATATCACGGCCCTGCATTGGGCTTTATACCAAAAAGCAGGATGGCAGGGCTTATCTGGACACTTGGTAGTAGAATGGGGTGCAGAGGAAGATGTCCTTACCCCAGCGGCTGAAAAGCCTTTTTGGGATTTACTAAGCGGCCATAACCCCGGAGTCGTCATTGGGCCAGCCGGAGAGACCTTAAAACCGTTCAGAAAAGGAACTGCGGAAGGGGTTTTGTTGGGCGGGAACCTGATGCTCATTACTTGTTTATTGGGAACGCCATATTGCCCCAATCTGGAAGGCGCAATTTTATTTATCGAAGACGTGGGAGAAAAACCATATAGTGTAGATCGGATGTTGATGCAGTTGCGGCTTGCCGGACATTTAGACAAGCTCGGCGGGGTACTCATTGGTGGCTTTACCGATGCAGAGATCCCTGCAAATTCACTTGGTTTTGACGATGTTTTTAACCACTATTTTGGCAATGCACCTTATCCAGTTGCTACCAATTTGTGTTATGGACATTGGACAAACAAACTTTGTATGCCGATTGGGATTCAAGCGCGGATAGCAGTAACCGAGCATGGCGCTTCTCTTTCGTATTTGACACCATTGACCGTTTCATGAACACATAAGTAGCCATGCCAGACCGCACCTTTATTTCGCCATACGATTTTGTTCGGTTGTATGAAAAGTTGACCGACGAGGACGGGGCTTTACGGCGGTTGATGGGGCGACGAGAAGACCGAGTACGGGGCGTTTGGGCACAAACAACCACACCGCCACGCCATTGGTACAACATTCCGGCGGTTCAGGAGCGGCTTAATCGGTTGGCAACTGGCTCCCCAGAGACCGACCACCGTGCTTTTACAGTTAGGGAATTTCTCAAGGGCGGTGGCTTATGCGGGCTTTCTATGGGTTGTGGTGCAGGTCAAAAAGAAATCCACTGGGCAGCATCCGGTGTTTTTGATCAGTTACACGCATTCGACCTTTCCCCAAAGCGCATTTTGGCAGCACAACAAGCTACACAAGCGGCTGGATTATCGGAAAAGCTTTCTTTTGTGGTTTCGGATGCAGCTCATTATCAACCCAAAGCTGCTTCTTTTGATGTCTTGATTGCTGAGGCGTCGCTCCATCATTTTGATCATCTGGAAGTCCTGATCCCCCACATGGCAACATGGCTCAAGTCCGGTGGCCTGCTCATTCTGCACGAATATGTGGGACCAGCACGCTTCCAATGGACGCAAAAACAACGCTCCGTTGCAGATGATCTACTACAAAAGCTACCCTCCTCCCACCGGAGCCGTTGGAATGGAAGAGGCTTAAAAAACAAGCACTATCGTCCGGGCTGGCTCCCAATGTGGCTCTATGATCCATCGGAAGCCGTTATGTCTGATCGTATTATGCCGCTGTTGCATCAAAACTTTTCCACAACCTTGCTCCGCCCCTTGGGTGGAACGGTGCTGCATTTGCTCTTCGACGAAATTGCCCAGCATTTTCTTGAACCAGATGAAACTGCAAGCAAGTTTCTCAAGTTAGCTTTTGATACCGAAGATCATTTGTTGGCGGCTGGGGATTTACCCAGTGACTTTGTTTTCGCCATTTTTCATCGCCCACGATAATTCCAATAATATGCGCCGTCCCATCTTCAACCTCGTCCTTTTGTTTGCGGTTTTTACCCTGTCTTCTTGCGATACAACCGAAAATACAGGGAGTGTCACCCTCCAGTTTGAGCATCAAGCAGACGGGAAAGCGCTTGATTTGAACACCACCTCGTTCACCAATGATGCCGGAAACGTCTATAAGGTATCCTTATTAGAGTACATTGTGTCCAATCTCGCTTTGGTGGGTAGCGACGGACAAGCGGTAAAACTTGCGGATTACCACTACGTCCAATTGGGGAATTCAGGTACGCTCAGTCTTACGATCAACAACATCAAGACCGACCATTTTCAGGGCTTTAAAATGGTGATGGGCATTCCTAAAGCACAGAATACTATAGGCAACCTTCCCAATAAGCAGGCTTATAACAACATGGAGTGGCCGATGGCAATGGGCGGCGGGTATCACTATATGCGCTTTGAAGGGTCTTATAACGATGCTGGCACCAACAAAACATTTGCCGTACATACCGGCCCCAATGGTGGGACAGACTATTCCATTGTCCTTACACTCCCCTTGCACCTTCACCTTACGCCGGATGCTAACACCACCATAAAATTGACCATGAACGTAAATGAGTGGCTTAAAAATCCTACCCGCTATGATTTCCGTACTTATCCGGGAAGCATTATGGGAAATTCTGCTGCTCAGGAGTTGCTCAAGAACAATGGGAAAGACGTTTTTACGGCCCAAGGCAATTAACCCTAAGGCAACTGTATTGGGCGCATGGCTTTTTTTCTTGGGCGGTTTGTTATCCCTAACCGCCTGCGATGACAACGAACCAAAAGCACATACCCCGACTCCACTAAATCTTACACTTCCGCCCAAATTTCCAGCACTGCCACAGCCAGAAGACAACCCTCTTACGGTAGAAGGAGTGGCCTTGGGAAAAGTATTGTTCTACGAAAAACGACTTTCCAAAGATGGAACCATATCCTGTGCCAGTTGCCACATTCCAGAGTACAGTTTTACAGATCCCAATACCTTGAGTCGGGGTGTGGATGGTCGCTTGGGCGAACGACAGTCTATGCCACTCATCAATGTCGGGTGGATTGAATCGCTTTTTTGGGATGGGCGATCGCCGAACTTAGAAGACCAAGCGGTTTTTCCGATTACCAGCCATTTTGAGATGGGAAGTACCTTTCCCGACATCATTTCCAAACTAAATGGCCTGCCGTCTTACCCCAAAATGTTTCAAGCGGCTTTTACCTCTTCCGAAATCACCCAAATACGCATTGTACAAGCCTTATCGCAGTTTCAACGCACCATGATTTCCGGAAACAGCAAGTACGACCAATGGCTACAAGGAAAAGCGACCCTAACCTCGGAAGAAGAATTGGGGTATAACCTCTTCTTTACCGAAAAAGGCGATTGTTTTCATTGCCACAGCACCTTGCTGATGACCGATAACCGTTTCCATAACAATGGTTTGGACGATGTTCCGGCGGATTCTGGCCGCTACCGCTTGACCAAAGATCCGGCAGATATTGGCCTATTCCGTAGTCCTACCCTACGCAACATTGAACGTACTGCACCTTACATGCACGATGGGCGCTTCAAAACCCTTGACGAAGTGATTAATCACTATGATCGTGGCCTCTTGAGATCGCCAACATTAGACCCCCTGTTTTTTAATGGACGGCCAAAAGGACTCTCCGAAGTAGAAAAGAAAGCCTTGATTGCCTTTTTAAAAACCCTTACCGACCTCGAATTTATCCAAAATCCGGTATTTCGTCTGCAATAATCCTTCACTTGATAAGTACCTTCAAGTGAAATTCCGAGAAACCGTTGGCTATGGAACAGCGGCAATGTTTATAAGGTACATAAAATCATTCCTTCCCTTTTTTTGGCCTATGTGCATTTGAGACCATTTTGTCCATCCTGCTTTTTCAGGATCACCTTCTTCAAGTATCGTACGTTTTCATGAAAATGCACATTTTATTTACATCGTGTCTGCTCATCGTTGCAACAGGGTGGGGCTATGCCCAAAATTGGAGCTTTGTGACAGGCAACATCACCGATGCAACCACCAAATCCCCATTACCCGGCGCCACTATTTTGGTCTCAGGAACCGACTATGGCACGATGTCGGATAAAAACGGACGCTTTTCACTCAAACTCCCTCCCGGCGGACATCAACTTAAAGCTTCTTTTGTGGGCTACGAACCTTGGCTCCGTTCCATTCAGGCCGAAGAAGACAAAACGCTTACTTTTGAAATTGTACTTAAGCCAACCGATGCAAACGCTGGAGATGTTGTTGTAGAAGCACGCTCCAACGAAGCTGGCGTACAAAGCATGACTCCAGAAATGGTCCAAGCCATCCCCGGCCCTTTTAAAGACGGGTTTCGGGCACTTAAAAACCTACCCGGCGTCATGAGCAACAACGAATTATCCAACGAATATTCGGTGCGAGGCGGCGGTTATAATGAAAACCTGATTTACATCAACGGATTCGAGGTGTACAAACCTTTCCGAACCAAACAAGGAGAACAAGAAGGATTGGGCCTGCTCAATCCAGACTTAGCCGAACGCATGACCCTCTATACGGGTGGGTTCCCTGTGTTGTATGGCGGAAAGTTGTCTTCCGCCTTAGACGTTCAATACCGAAAACCTCGCAACCAAGCACCCACCGGCGCGGCTTATGCCTCTATGTTAGATGCTGGTGCTGGTTTTTCAGCAGGCATAGGGAAGTGGGGCGTAATGGCCGGCGCAAGACGCGCACAAGCCCGCTCTTTTTTTGGCTCCCAAGAGCTAAAAGGTGAATATGCACCCGCTTTTACCGATCTACAAGGTCTTGTTTCTTATAGCTTTAAACCAGATCAAGAAGTTTCCCTTTTAGGCATGTGGGCACGTCACCGCTTTCGATTAGAACCCTCCCAAAAACGCTCTTACTACGGCACGTTTAACGATCTGCGCTCCGTCTGGATCAATTATTCGGGCGAGGAACAAGACGGCTACGACATCGGATTTGCGGGTTTGCACTTCCAAAACCGCTTAACCTCCCGCCTCCGAGCAGAACATCGTGTGTCCTTCTTCGATATTATCGAGACAGAAACCTACAACATCCGTGCAGATGCAACCCTCTACTTGGTGGATCCGACCA
Source organism: Rhodothermia bacterium (assembly GCA_017303715.1). Classification (GTDB taxonomy): domain Bacteria; phylum Bacteroidota; class Rhodothermia; order Rhodothermales; family UBA2364; genus UBA2364. Next base: position 76,844 of record JAFLBZ010000015.1, read on the forward strand.
AAACAGACCCATCCTCGCCGATAAACGACATTGCCTTCGGCGCTGTTGTCCAAGAAGATCGCGCCGATAACCGTTTGCGCGTGCGGACTTATACCGCAGATGGGCGCTACATCTATGAGGCTACACGCCAACTCAGTACGATAGGCTGGACGTTTCGGCAACTTGTTTGGGAAGACCGAATTGCCGAAGATGCGGCAGTTATTGGTCAAAACTCCTTAGGCGACCTTGTTAAAATTCCCATTAAAACCCTACAAGACACCTTACCACAAACCGCTACCAACCAGTTTGGTGTTTTTGTCCAGCAAGTACGGGAGGTCTTACCAACCTCTGGAAAACTAACCCTAACTGGCGGGCTAAGAACCGATTATTTTGACTTTAACCGTGAGTGGACTTTCTCGCCTCGTGTTTCAGGAACCTATCGGGCTAATGGACAACTTACCCTGACCGGCGCTTGGGGCATTTATTACCAATCCCCTGCGTATAGAGAATTACGTGGCGAAACCATCACCAATGAATCCATAAATGGTGCGCTAAACCATGGCCTAAAATCGCAACGTGCTATTCAATATGTGGCCGGCGCAACCTATTTCTTGCCCAAGAGACGGCTTTACCTTAGAGGAGAAATGTATTACAAAAAACTTTCTAACCTCATCTCATATACCCTACAAAATACCCGCGTTACGTATAGCGGCGAAAACGACTCGGAGGGCTATACCTATGGTTTAGACCTGCAAGTACGGGGCGAATTTGTTCCCGGACTCGAAAGCTGGTTTAACTATGGCTATCTGGTGGCTCGTGAACGCTTTTTACCGGCCTACCAAACAGCCCAAAACACCGGATGGATTCCTCGCGCAATGGACCAACGGCATACCGTCTCAATGCTGGTTCAAGACGGTCTATCAAAAGATGATAGCTGGCGTTTATACCTCCAAGTGATGGTCGGATCTGGCCTGCCTTATACCCCACCCACACCGGGAGAATCGGTCAACAATGTGAGCCTACAAGCACCCGGAAAACGGCATAGCCAACGTTTTTTGGAGTATAAACGTGCCGATCTCGGCGTTACCAAGTCCTTGCAAATTAAACGCAAGAGTACTGCCGATAACAACCTTTTGCCTAAGCTCGCCCTTAGCTTGGAAGTCCTCAATATCTTCGACATGAAAAACACCATTTCCTACACTTGGATAGACCCCGGAACACACCTCTGGGAGCGTGTCCCAACGCGGCTTACCCCACGTACCTTCAATACTCGGCTTAGGGTGCAATTTTGATAAATGTGGCTTTTTCACCCCGAAAAATTTTTTGAGGAATTGGCGGAAGCGTACCCGCAAAATAGGATCAAGGCCAGAATCATCGTAGTTTTATAGGGCTATTACAAACCGTTTAAAACCAATCACATGAAGTTTTTTGTTGATACAGCCAATTTGGACGAAATCCGCGAAGCCGCCGATATGGGCGTTCTGGATGGCGTAACCACAAACCCCTCTTTAATGAAAAAAGTAGGGGCGAAAGACCTGAAGGCGCACATCCGCCAAATTTGCGAAATGGTGGACGGCGATGTCTCCGCCGAGATCATCTCCACGACCTACGACGAAATGATGGTTGAAGCAAAAGAAGTGGCGAAAATCCATCCCAATGTAGTGGTTAAAGTACCGCTCATCTTAGATGGCATCAAGGCCATTAAGTCCCTTACCGCAATGGGCATTAAAACAAATTGCACCCTATGCTTTTCGCCCACACAAGCCCTCATTGCCGCTAAAGCCGGCGCAACCTACATCAGCCCATTCGTCGGACGTTTAGACGACATCTCCACCGACGGCATGGATCTTATTCGCGCTATTATTGACATCTACGATCATTATGGCTTTGCAACGCAAGTGCTGGTCGCCTCGGTTCGTCACCCCATGCACGTTGTTGCCGCTGCCGAGATGGGCGCGGATGTAGCAACCATGCCACTCTCGGTGATCAAGCAACTTCTCCGACATCCCCTAACCGACTTAGGGTTGCAGCAATTCTTGAAAGATGCCGAAGCACTTAAAAATATGTAAACCATGTTTTTGGCTATGTTTCATAAAAGCCCACTTTCATTCTAAGGTGGGCTTTTGTGTATAATCCAGTTTTATTACCACTTATATATCTATATTACCACTCATCCTCTTTGGCTTTGATAACACATCAAAAATACGTATCATCTGTTTTAAGAACCCCTTATTGTGATTGTGTCTGATGATTTAGATTGGGAGGAAGTATAATCCAGACAAAGGTTTGTTTCTGTTCATTTTACACCCAGCATCACAAAAAACCATGCTTTTGTTAACTTCCTACAAAGCGAAACTTGCCAACAGCAAAGACAAAACCAAGGTTATTTATCAGGTTTTGGGAGACGACCGGCTGACGGAAAAGGAAAAACGCGAATTGGCGGATTACATGCAAGTAATCTCGCGAGACCGAATGACGACCGTTTATAAAACATTTAAGCGGTAACGAAAGCCCCCAAGCGGGGCTTTTTTGGCTCGATATCGTTGCATTTTGCCAAATGACGTACACGCAAAATCAAGTACAACTTCATTTCCTATGCGATATGCGTTAAGGTAAGTTTCTTGCGAATTGACCGTTGAAGATCAGCCTTTGCGAAGTCTGCACCTTTCAGTTGAAGTACATCGCAAAGTTATCACTAAAAGATTTTGCAGTCCATCATGGTTATGACTTAATTAACCCAAATGGCACATTTCCATAACACACTTACCATCATACCCCTTGGCGACCCGCATTGCCCTCCGTCCTTATCGTCGCCAGTACTTGATTAATCCATTTATTTTACCACTTGTGTAGCCGTTCTGCCACTCATCACAATCTACTTTTGTGGATTATATCCCTGCCGTATCATTCGTTCAAGGTCTGACTTTAACCATTATGCCTGAGGGAAATGCAGACCAAAAATATCCCTGAGCATCGCATCAACGAAGAGGAACACCAATGGAGGATCGTTGATGTGATAGCGTAAGGCGGGAGTCTCAAAGTCGTGAAGGTAGCAAAATCTGAGACTCCCGCCTTCTTTTTTTGTCTATGATGCCGCCACTTTCAGCTTATCTTGACGTATCTTCTGCGATGTCTGTTAAAGATATGCAACTCAACCGCTCATTAGCCTATTGGCTTTCCCAATTTGTTGGATGGATAGGATGGGGCCTTTTGGTTTTAGGGTCATCCGTTCTCGCCAATATCCCACTTTTGGAATCTTTACCTTTTACCTTAACCACGGTATTCACTGGATTCGCACTGTCACACCTTTTCCGGCAGTTGTTTAGACCTTGGCGTTGGACCAAATATGCGGGTATCCGGCTTGTATGGTTAGCGTTCACAGGCTTATGGGTATTGGTGGGGCTTATGTATCTATTGGTTTATCTGCTTTTTCCCTTAATTCCCATCTCCGCTTTTGGCTTAACGCCGTATTGGGTTTCTTTCCAAGGCAAAACTGTTTTTGTGATCGCCACCATTATTGCGTTTGGGCTATGGTTGTTTATCTATTGGGCGGTCCACTTTGTTTTTGGCTATAGCGAATCGCGGGTGGCCCAATTCCAATTGGAGGCAGGGCTTAAATCCGCGAAGTTACAAGCCTTAGAGTCTCAACTCAATCCACACTTTTTGTTCAACAGTTTAAACAGCATTGGTGAGTTGATTGGAGAAAACCCCACACAAGCCCGATATATGGTCCTCCGGCTCTCATCGCTACTCCGAACCACGCTACAAACAGGCCAAACCGAAACCCATCCCTTAGAAAAAGAAATTAACTTGGCCAAAACGTATTTAGAATTGGAGTCCATGCGCTTTGAGGAGCGCCTCCGCTATGGCTTTGATGTGGACATGCGGTACCAAAACGTGGCTGTTCCGGTGATGTTGATCATGACATTGGTTGAAAACAGCATCAAACATGGCATTAACCGACATGTTCAGGGCGGGGAAGTACAAGTACAGGTGAGTGGGGACGAAAACGGACTACAAATTACCGTAACCAACACCGGAAATCTTGAGAACACCGAGCGTCCGGGTGGTGTTGGCTTGGCCAATATTCGCGAACGGCTCCGGCTTATTTATGGAGACCAAGCTTGGTTAAGCATTCAGGACATCAAGCCACGTCGCGTCCAAGCAATGGTTTTTTTGCCCCTCAAAAAATAATTTCACCTCTCTAATAAGCGCCGCACAACGATTTTTGGTATAAATTGCCATAGGTCTTTACGGCTGTTTGTATCTTGATAGCTTTGAGTGCCACCGAGAACCCGATCCCTAACATGTTATGAAGTACTTAGTAACTGGATTTTCAGGATTTGTTGCCCGTCATTTTATTCAATTTTTGGACGAAAATGTAGAACATGCACAGGTTTTGGGAATTGACATTGGCGTGCCACATTATGAAGAAAACCGCGATTGGGTACGGTTCGAGCAGATTAATCTTTTAGAACGGTCTCGATTAGAAACGGCTATTCGTACATTCTCGCCCGATTATATCCTGCATTTGGCTTCCATGAGTAGCGTTTCTAAAAGTTGGGAAGAGCCAGAAAAAAGTTTTACAAACAACACCAATATTTTCTTGAATCTTGTAGAGGTACTTCGTAACCATCAAATTCCGGCACGTTTACTTTCGGTAGGTTCTTCAGAGGAATATGGCATCGTCACCGAGAGCGAGTTACCTCTGCGCGAAAATATGCACCCAAACCCCATTAGCCCATACGCGGTTGCACGGGTATCCCAAGAACTGCTCTCGAAGGTATATGCACACGGCTATGGTCTGCAAATTGTCTTGACCCGTTCTTTTAACCATATTGGACGCTGGCAAAACACCCGATTTGTGATTCCTTCCTTTGTAAAACAGTTGGTGGAACTTAAAAACCACCCAGAACGCGAACAAGTGCTTTATACCGGAGATACCGCCATTGTACGAGACTTCGTAGATGTGCGCGATGTGGTACATGCCTATCATCTTTTGTTATCCAAAGGACAAAGCGGCCAGATTTACAATATTTGTTCAGGAAAAGGGCATAGTCTTCATGAAATCATCGCTATGCTGTGCGAAATAATGGGCTTGAAGATAGAAATCCGTACCGATCCAGCATTTTTACGCCCTGCCGATAACCCACGTATTATCGGCTCCTATCGCAAAATAGCGCAAGAAGTGGGCTGGCATCCGCGCTATTCCCTACGCGACAGCCTTCAAGACATCATCCGTTATTGGGAGCAGGAAGGCGAAAAAAAGAATCGCTACTAAACCATCTTATGCACCTGATCCATACGATCCAAGAACTGTTGCGCCACCCCATGCCAAGAGAATGTCTTTGGGACATAATTTCTGGCTCGCTCTGAAGCCTCTTTTAGCCATTTCGCATCTTCTACATAAGGCATAATGGCATCCACGAAGGCTTGCGGGTCTTCACTTTCCACTAAATGCCCATTTTGTCCCTCGTGTACCACATCGCGGATACCCTCCAAACGCGCCGCAACCACCGGTAGGCCACATATTCCCGCCTCTAACATAACGACCCCAAATCCCTCCATATCACCCGGAACATGGATATTTGGCATGACGAACAAGTCCGCCCCTTGATAAAGGGTTTCTAAATCCGCGTCGGAGAGACGTCCGAGCAACTTAACCCGATTTTGAAGCCCTTTTCGGTTAATGGCTTCTTCTAAGGCGGCACGCTCCGCACCATCGCCAGCAGCCCAATAGACCACATGTTCTGGTAAAAGCGGCATAACGTTTTCCGCAAACCACGTAAACCCCTTCCGCTTTACATGACGCCCCACACTGCAAATGATGAAAGACTCCGGAACATGCGGTGAGAACATTTTAAGGATGGATGCCCTCGCTTTTGGCTTATCCACAGAAACCCCAATCCGGCTCAGGTCTATCCCCATAGGAACCACAAACGTCCGATCTGGCGGAAAGTGCCGCTTCAAGGCTTCTTCGGCAGTCGCAGTACTAATAGGAAAAAAAGCATCTACCTTGCCCAATATTTTCGGAAGTGCCCACTGATATATTTTCGCTGGTAAAAGAATATCGCGGCCATAGAGCATCACAAAGGTCTTTACACCAACTTTTTTGAGGCGCTTCTGCATAAAAAGCGTCACCCAGCCCGTTACCAAAGCACTAAAAAACACCGATTCGATCTGGTGCTGCCGTACCATTGCCGGAATTTTCCAGAAAAGGCTTATCAGAAAGAAAGGCGCACGAAGATGGGTTGTATTCCACGAGGTCTTTAAGATTAACGGAAACACCTCTATGTGTTGATGGTCTTTAAAAGCCTCATAAATATCAATGGCCACACGTTGCATACCACCAATATTGCTATCGGGATCATTATCATGAGGGAAAGAGTGCGAAACATATAAAACGCGCATATCTTTGAACGGGTTTGTTTTTTCAACAGGGCGTAAATATAGGACATTAACACCTACACCCCATGAAAAGACAGCGCTTTAAGCAAGAATTGAAAAATCATCCCTGCGCAAACAGGGTACTTTATTGATGATGGGCTTGATTCTCTTAACCGCCCGTTCTATCTTGGGAGCGGTGTTTCTCGAAATAGACCATGAATCATACCACTGCCCTTATTGTAGATGACGAGCGCCTTGCACGGAACGCACTCCGTAGGCTGTTGGCTGCTCACCCTTGGCTCGAAATTATAGGCGAAGCTGCTCATGCGGATGAAGCCCGGCAAGCCATTGTACATTTCAAACCCAATGTTTTATTTCTGGACATCCAAATGCCCGGCAAGGATGGCTTTCAACTGCTTTCCGAGCTTGATTTTTTGCCTCACGTAATCTTTACAACGGCCTACGACCAATACGCACTCCGTGCTTTCGAGGTAAGTGCCTTAGACTACCTTGTAAAACCCATCGAACCAGAGCGCTTGACCGAGGCGCTGAAGCGCGTCCCGCAGCCCAAAGCACTGCCTCCAGTAGAAGAACCACCCACCCCCGACTACCTCACAGCCGATGAGCAGGTCTTCGTAAAAGATGGTGACAAATGTTGGTTTGTACGAATTGGCGACATCCGCCTCATAGAATCCGAGGGCAATTATACCCGCCTCCATTTTGACCGCGAGCGCCCCCTCATTTTGCGTTCTCTAAATCAATTAGAAGAGCGCCTAAACCCCGCCCAATTCTTCCGTGCCAACCGGAGCCAAATCATCAACCTCCGCTATATCCGCCGGATGGACACTTGGGCAAATGGTACACTTTTGGCAGAACTCACGGATGGCCAGCGCGTGGAACTCTCCCGACGCCGCGCCCACGACTTCCGAGAACGCATGAGCCTTTAACGAAACTTTCCATGCGAAGGAGTCTTGAGGGAAAAAGAGCAGCGTAACGAGCTTTTTCAAGCAAAAAAGATCAAGAAGAGAAAGTATGGGGAACAAATCAATCTGGGAAGTGTTTATGCGGACGAGTTTTACTAAATCAAGCTTTATAAAACAACCAATCTTCACGCGCCAATCTGCCCAGTTTGCTACTATTTTAACATCTTTCCTGAAAACCAACGGCCCAAACCGAAACGCAGTAGCAAACCATGAAGTTCTTCCGTCTTCTTCTCCTATTCTTTGTTGCCATTATGGGGGCTTCTTGTGATGAAGCACCGGGTTTAACCTCCTTAACGGGACGCCCACCCGTCCTTACTAACTTCCAATACACCCCACAAGCCGCCAATTTATCTGGTCTCCCTGCTTCCCAGATCGAAGGCGACAACGTGCGCATCCCAATTTCACTGCAAATCAGCGTTTCCGATGCCGATAATTCTGGCCTCGAAGCTATTTCTTATGGTATTTATGCGCCCGGACAGTCAGTCACGCCTTTGATCAAAGGGGCTTTTACGGGAAATGCCGGATTGTATAATGCCACCCCAAGCCTCCTGATCCCCAAAGGTGCGGTTGGCGATTACACTATCCGCGTGCAGGCCATAGATCGCAGTGGATTAACCAGCAACATGGTCATTGGTACTTTTTCGTATGCGGCTTCTGGTAGCCCGCCCGTTCTGGCTGCCGTAGAAATGCCCGCGACCATCAAACGACCTGCCGCCGGACAAGCAGCCAACAAAGCCGCCATTGTTGTAACCGTTTCCGACCCCGACGGCCTCTCCAATATCCAACGTGTGGTCTTGCGTACACAAAGCGGAGCGGAACTCCTGCTCTTGGACGATGGGCAAAAAAGCGGGCTTAGTGGCGACGAAACCGCGGGCGATGGCAAATTCACGATAATCATCGAGGTCAGGAGTACCAATGCACTCGGTGTAAATACCTTCGACTTTCAAGCATTCGACCGGACAGGCTTGGCCAGTAATGTGATTAAGAAGACAATCGAGGTCATCAACTAAATCCCTCTTCAACTTTCCTTAAGACGAATAATCCTTTTAAAGACATGCGCATAAAGACTTGTTTTTTAATTCTCTTAGGTATTCTCCCTTTTGAGGGTTCCTATGCCCAAGTCCCTACTGTTAGTGGCATTAGCCGGAATACCGTCTCCAATTTACACGGCGAGGGCAACCGTTTATGGGCTGGCCCACACCTGAATTTCACTGACGACAACGGGAATGTATGGAAATTGGCTCCGGTAGATTCTATCCAGAAAGGACGTGGCAGTGTGTATTCCTTAGACGCTGAGGGATCCGTCATTTGGGTGGGTTTGGGATATGTGCAGCGCCAAAAAACCACCGATAGCGCAGAGCCAGTTTCACAAGGATTTACCTTTAGCGAAGACGGCGGCCAAACGTGGAAATTCAGACTCCCCGCCCTTGATGCACCACAAGACTCCTTATTGACCTATGGCGTGTCTGTCATCAAAGCCTTACCCGTAACCACACCTGTCCAAAGCCCGCCCTATGACATAGACTACGACCCCGTTCGTGGTTGGATTTGGACGGCTGGGTGGGCCGGCGGTGTGCGGGTCTCAAAAGACAAAGGCATTTCGTGGCAACGCGCCATTTTACCACCAGACAACCAATCCGAAACCACACCCAATGTGCCACAAAACTTCTACCTAACCCCCGTCCCAAGAGGTGTAAACCGCCCCGGACAAGAAAACCACAAAGGCTTTTCGGTTTTGGTGGACGAAACAGGAACCGTTTGGGCCGGAACTTCGGCTGGGCTTAACCGATCGTTGGATGGCGTGGCATGGCAAAAACGTACCTTTAACGGTAGTACGAATGGGCTTTTAGGAAACTGGGTTATTTCCATCGAAGAGCAACCCACCACAGCACGTAATCCCATTTGGGTGGCATGTTGGAAAGCCTTAGACCAGAAAGAAAACTTTGGCGTGGTGGTGACACGAGACGGCGGCCAATCTTTTGAACAAATGCTACAGGGCGAAAGAATTTATGACTTTGCCTTTGATGGAAGCACGATCTATGCTGCCGGAGACAATGGCTTGTTCGTCTCCAACAACGACGGGCGCTTGTGGTACGCCATCCGAGATTTCCGCGATACCACCCAACCCGATCGCTACATCCGCCCAAATGCCAAAGTGTATAGCGTAGCAGTTGTAAATGGTGCGCTTTGGGTGGGCATGCAAGATGGCTTATTGCGTAGCTTAGACAATGGAAAAACATGGAAACTCTTCCGAACCGAGATTCCCGTCAATCCACAATCCCCGACCGAAACCGTGCCCAAAGTAGCCACCTATGCGTACCCCAATCCGTTTTCGCCCGCTACCGATCAAATTACCCGCATCCGATATGACCTGAACCAAAACCAAACCATAACGGTACGTATTTTCGACTTCGGGATGAACCTCATCCGAACGCTGGTTCCAGGAGAATCACGCGCACAAGGTACACGCGAGGAAATCTGGGACGGTCGCGATAACCGAGGCATTCGGGTGGCAAATGGCCCTTATTTCTACACCGTTTCCTCCGCAGAAGGAACCTTCCGTGGCAAGATTCTTGTATTGGAATAAGCCCTATGAAGCAAGGCAAAATTATTGTCATTATTCCGGCATTTAACGAGGCCAAAAGCATATCCCAAGTCATTGGCGACATTCCAGAAGGATTGGTACACGAGGTGGTGGTCGTTAACAATGCCTCCACCGACGAAACCGAGCAAAATGCAAGGGCCGCTGGGGCAACGGTTCTAACGGAAACTCAGCGCGGATATGGTTTTGCTTGCCTTTGTGGATTAGCTTATGCCGATGCCAAAAACCCCGATATTGTTGTTTTTTTAGACGGTGATTACAGCGATTTCCCCAACGAAATGGATCACCTTGTAGCCCCTATTTTGGCAAATGAGGCGGATTTGGTGATTGGCTCGCGTACCACGGGCGAACGAGAACCCGGCGCGATGCTCCCACAAGCACTCTTTGGAAACTGGTTGGCCTGCTCCCTCATGAGGCTTTTCTGGAAAGGATCCTTCACCGATCTGGGGCCATTCCGAGCCATTCGGTATTCGTCGCTACGCTCCCTGAACATGCGGGACCAAACCTATGGCTGGACGATTGAGATGCAAATTAAAGCCCTCAAGCAAAAACTTCGTTATGCCGAAGTCCCTGTCTCTTATCGTAAACGCATTGGGGTTTCTAAAATCACTGGAACCGTTTCTGGAACCCTAAAGGCGGGCTATAAAATCCTTTGGACGATCTTCAGGTATGCCATTGCTTCTTGATGTGCAAACCCCTATCTTTGTGAAAACCCGTCAATGTGGCGTCCAATTGCCATGTACACATTTCATTATCCAAATCCTAAACACATGAAAAAGCGCTTCTTCGCTACGTTTGCATTTTTACTATTAACGAACACCTCCACAACATGGGCACAAAAAGCCTATGACAAGGTTTTATACACAGGCAAGACCCAAAACATCACCCTCCTCTTGACCTTTGCGCATGGCTATAACGAAGCCAGTGAAATCAAAACCACCGATAACAAAACTAAAAAAACTTCTAAATTCTTACCCTCACCCAATGGTCAAGCAGAAAATGGCGAGATGCACTTCGACCATATTTCCGTCTCGGGTAAAAAAATGAGTGACCACATCGTGGTAAAAGGCTTAGACGATGCCGCCATAACTGCCCCTTCTTCCGTTTCAGGCTATTATTTCTTTAAGGGGAAGAAATACACTTTTACGCTCAAAAAACGCGAATAAAAATGGAAGAAAATGCACGATCTGATGTGGCTTTTCATCGTTATAGGCACTTCAAATATTTCTTACAACCTTAACACACCTAACCCGATTAAAGCCAAGCGAATAACAGGCTCTGTTCTACTCTTTTCGTTGCATAGTTCCTCTATTTGTTCGACGGATAAGCCTGTATTTCCTGAAATAATTTGGATTTTCGTTTCACGTTATAGGATTCCTTTTGCAATCTCAACCGCTTTTTGATATTGAGACAGCCCTTAACTTGCATGAATTTTATTACGACACCTTATTTATAGAATTTTGCACGTTCAACAAATAAATACAAATGTTTAAATAAAGCATCGTGCTATAAGATAATGGCGATGTCAATATTTGACATGATTAGACTTGTTGCATTGGGGTAAGTACAATGTTTACAGGGTGCATTTCAAAAATTTCCATTGATAGCGATATGAGAATACATTTTTTCATCTTCTTTAAGTCTTATGTTTTCAATGTCTTGAGCTATTGATATAACGAGTCCCAAGAAATATGCATTCCAAAAAGGTTCAATCAATGTTGCTTGTCTAAATTCGTAATAGCCAACTTGACTTAGTTCAACAATGGTCAATGGCGGAGACAGTGCAATGGCATTTTCTATATTATTATGATAAGTCTCTAAAATATATAGCGTTTCTTATAATTTTTGTTCAAAAAAGGCATCGTTCAAATGGAAACGGGAGAATGTCGGTGTCACCGTGTCGAACGATGTTTGTCAATACTTTTTTTAAATTTTTTCTCATTTATCTTAATGTATTGTGGTCGTCCTTAAAATTGGTGCTAACGTTATCCAGCTTCACGTCAGTTGCTGCTGCGAACACTGGCCAAAACAAAACGATGGAATTAGATTGAAAGATAAAATTGTAGTCACCAGCTTATGTTCCATGGAAACAAAATAGCAAGCGCAAGTCCCGCAATTGCGTGAAACTAGGGTTAGCGGTTCGTTGTTTTTTAATCCATTATTGTTCATTTACGAAATTAGTTTAACAAACTTATTAAGTCTTTGTCTTACTTCCTCGGTAATTACACCCTTTTCTATCCAACAGTGCACATCTCCCACGTATTTCATGCCTAAGTAATTTGCTGATTCTATAAACGGCATATGAAATCCATTTTTTAATTCATTATCTGAACCACAACTTAAAACTGCCATTTCCATACCTCTTAATTTTCTCCCTGTATCTTTTTCTATCTTTATACAATCAGAAATCCTGTCGAAAAATTTTTTCATAATTCCACTCATGGTGTACCAATATACAGGTGTTGCAAAAATAATAATTTCGTAATTGTTTACAATTTCTTTGATTAAAGTTAGAAAGTCATCATTGCTATTTTTAAATTCGTAGTCAAATTGTCCAATATTTTTATTCTTTAAATCAACGATTGGAAAAGTAGTTTTTTTAGAGATATATTCTGTCATAGCAAAAGTTTCTCCATTGCTATTTGAACTTCCTAAAAGTATTATTCCTTTTTTCATTTTTTTCTTAAGTTAATTTCTATTCTTGAGTCTGCGCTACAATGACCGCTAACGTTTGGCGCTTGGCGCAGTGGCGGATTTCGGAGCACAAAACTGTCAACCTACCACTAAAGCCAAATAGAAACACCGCACTTGAATTTAAGCACATCACCCCGCATGACGCCAAACCGCTGTTAGCTGCTGCCATTTTTTATTTCGTTGTTAATTCTTTCAATTAGTTTTGGTAAGTCTTTGTCTATTAATTCTCTAAATCTTTTTTCAATTATTGGTTGAATGTCATTGCTATCATTTTCTAAGTATTTTTCAATTTCACTTTTTGAAAGAATGTTTTTTTGAAATGCTTGGTGCCATTGTGGTCTTAATAGTCCGTTCGCTTTTACAACTTTTGTAAATATGTCATTATGTTTTTTGTAAAGTTCATAAATTTTTTCTCTTTTTTCTTGTTCTCCTTGTCCAATTTTACAGTCAAAAGTTACTTGACTATTTCTTACATTAAACTCAAATAAAAACATCCAATTATTTGTAAAATCGTCATTGTCTGAAATTAGTCCATACGTTTTTAGAGCGTCAAGATTTTCATAAAAATAATTTGGTTGAAAACGAACATAAGTTTTATTTCCTTGAAATGGTCTTATTGATTTTTCGTTTGCAATTAAGTTTTGAATTATATTACTTATTTCATTGCTTTTTGTCGAAGTCGTATATTTAAAAACAAGGTCAAATGCTGATTTATATTTTTTATAAAGTTGTTGTGCAACTTTTTCAATTTCTTCGTTTTTATTTAGCATAGATTTTAAAGTTTGTAAATATTGTTCAAAGACAAATTTTGTTTTGTCGGCTAGTTTTAGTCGCTGACTTGATATTACTTGTTCAACAAGTCTAATGATATGCCCATAATTTAATTTTACATAATAATCTTGTTCACTTTCAGAAATTTCTTGGTCTTCAAGTGATAAATAAATGTAAATTTTATGTTTAAAATCTGGGTATTCACTTTCTATAAATTTTCTGTATTTTTCTAGCTGTCCTTTTTTTTCTTGTGAATATATTTTATTTTCAATGACAATGCAAAACTCATTTTTGCGAGAAAGAAAAATTAGGTCAATGTTTTTGTATTCTCTACGAATTTCTAAATCTTCAAAGTCCAATTGAACAAAGTCAAAAACTGAAAGTCCTGTTTCGTTTCCTAAATTTTGAAACTGGTTTTCTTTAAAGTAGATTTTAATAAATTCTTTCAGAGCAAATTCGCCTAAATTGTGGCTCTCTGTCGGGTTAAAAAACCAAGCTAAAAAATTCGAATGTTGCAATTCTTTATGTGAAACTCGTAAAATATCCATTAGATTGACTTCTTCGTTTACAAGGTTTTGCAAACTCGTAAAGTCTTCGTCAAGCATTAGTTCTTTAAGTTCTGTTTCTGTACTGTTTGTCATTTTACGGTGTGTCAGTTATGGTTGCAGCCAACGTTGGGCTTTAACGAATGTGCCGCCTGCGTTGGCTTTTGAGCGTTGGCTATTGGGCGGCATTTTCGTAAAGCCGTTGTTGTAGGCTTTCATTACGACGATTAAAAAAGTTTAATTTGCTCTCCAATTTCAAAGGAAACTTCCTGTTTGTAGCCATCCAAAAACTCTAAGGCCTCCCTAACTTTTATTGCAATTTTTTCTGCAAAAATAACAGGCACAGCATTCCCGATTTGTAACTGTAACTCCCTTTTATTATTACCGTAGAAAACCCAATCATCTGGGAATGTTTGCAATCTTGCGTATTCTCTTGCAGTAAATGGTCTCAACTTACTTGCCTTAATTCTCCAAAGTTTTGCTACACTTTCTGGGTTGCGGACATACATTGCATCCTCTCGGTCTTTTACAATACGTTCGGCCACAACATTACCCTTTGCCCAACCCCAGACTGTTGCTGTGTCTATTGCTGGAAATGGTGACTCAAAATCTCTTATAGGATTTCCCTCAGATGCTGTCCTGCTAAATCGAACTGGAATTGCTTCCTCAGATTTATCAAACGCCTCGCAAGTTTCTGTATGTGCATAACTTTTAAAGCCCCACACTGGGTCATGATTTGGAAGATTTATAGATAAATTTTGCCCTAAATCGTATAAAAACTCTTTAATTCCTGTTTCGTATTTTTGGGGTTTTGGAAATTTAAAGTGTCGTAATGTGTTACCTTTATAGGCTACAAAAATGAACCTTCGCCTTGTCTGTGGAACTCCGTGCTGTGAGACCCTAAAAAAGTCAAATGTTGTTGTATAACCAATTGCCGAAAGTTCGTCCGAAATTTGTTGTGCAAATGGTTTACCGGTCTCAGGATGTATCATTGTCCGCAAATTCAGAACATTCTCCATCACAATTACTCGGGGTTGCATATATTGTGCTATTCGGACTACTTCACGGTAAAGCGTGTTACGTTCATCATTTTCATCTCTATTTCCGCCAAGGGAAAATCCTTGACATGGAAAACCTGCCAACAAGACATCAAGTCCTTTTTTGAAGGATGGTGTATATTCCCGAACATCTCCATGCGCTACTTTCCAGTCAGGACGGTTTAATCTCAAAGTCTCAACAGCATAATCCAGAATTTCGTTGGATTCCGTGTGTTGAAACCCCGCAAGTTCAAAGCCAAGGTCTAGTCCACCTGCACCTGCAAATAATCCCAAGTAAGTGTAATCCGTTTTGTTTTCACCTCTAATACTAAACATTGTCATTTGATTTTAGAGGTGGCAAAACAGGAATAGCGGCTACTCGTTCTTTTGGTTGCCGCTCTTTACACAAATCAAATATTCCTTCAAGAGTTGTTAAAGTATCAAAAGATGATAAGGCGTTTTTTGTTTCGTCTTTTAGATAATAGAAGAATGAGTTGCCGTATTTGTCGGTACGAACTATTTGCTCGGTTATGTTTTTTGTATCTTTTATTTTTTCAAAATCTGCTTTTTTCGCAATAACAATTTGTCGCATGTGAAATTTACTGATTTTGGAATTTAATGGATTCGGATATGTGTACATCTTGCGATGCCTGATAGAACCCTCTCCATAAGGCCCATGATTGTATTCAGTATAATTCGAATACTTGGATTCTTTATGAAGGTCAAAATCATAGTTCAGGAAATCACCATCCAAGAGAATGAGGGTGACAATATTTTTACTGTCTTTGTCAAGTAAGGCAAAAAGATAAAAGCAGGGGATAATAACGGGTGCATTTCAAAAGTTCCTCTAATGCTCTACCAAGAGTTTAGTAACACACGTCCAATTGTTAGATTGCCAAGCACATCTGAGGTTCAAAATATGATTGACCCCCTGTTCGCTCCATCGTTGGCCACTGCGTTTGCAACGGGTCTGAACCAACGTTCGGTTTGCGGCTTCCATTGCCCCATTACCGATACACAGACCTCGTTTTAAATACGATGGATAATTCATCCTATCGG